>JAQGNK010000452.1 GCA_028291905.1 Polaromonas sp. | reverse complement strand
AAGGCGGGATGTTCGGGTTTTTCCTGCTGCCCAATTTGCCGCAGAACTATCCAAGCGTGATGAAGACCGACAGCCCGGCCTTCAACCGCTTTTTCCACGCCATGCTGGACAGCGGTGTGTACTATGCGCCGGCGCTTTATGAAGCCGGTTTTGTCAGCGCGGCGCACACCGCCGAGGACATTGAAGCCACAGTCGATGCTGCTGCCCGGTTCTTTTCGGCTCAATGAGCAGCCGTGGCGGCCAGGATTGCGCCGGATCAACCGCTTGAATGCTACAAATAAGATAGCTTATTGCGCTTAGCCTGCATGCGCCAGGGGCTGTTTTTACTTAAAAATAGCCTGACGGCAACCCTGCGGCAACCTATGCTTGCCGAATCGGGTTGCCGCAGCGCTCAATGCCTGAAGTGCCGCACGCCGGTCAGCACCATCACCACGCCGCGCTCATCGGCGGCATCAATCACTTCCTGGTCGCGCATCGAGGCGCCGGGCTGGATCACACAGGTCGCGCCGGCATCCACCACCACGTCCAGCCCGTCGCGGAACGGAAAGAAGGCGTCGCTCGCCACCGCCGTGCCCTGCAGCGACAGGCCGGCGTGCTGGGCCTTGATGCTGGCAATGCGGGCCGAGTCCAGGCGGCTCATCTGGCCGGCGCCCACGCCCATAGTCATGCCGCCAGCGCAAAACACGATGGCGTTGGACTTGACGTATTTGGCAACCTTCCAGGCGAACAGCAGATCCTGCAGTTGCGCCGGCGTCGGCTGCAGCTGGCTGACGACCTTCAGGTCGGAAAGCAGCAGTTCATGGTTGTCGGCGGTCTGCATCAAGAGGCCCGAGCCGACGCGCTTGACATCGATCAGGTTGCGGCCTTGCAGCCAGGCGGTGTCGCCGCCGGGCGGCAGGTCAAGCTGCAAAATCCGCACGTTGACCTTGGATTTGAACACCGCCAGCGCCTCCGGCGTGAAGCCGGGGGCCATCAGCACTTCCACGAACTGCTTTGATATCTGTAGCGCCGCGCGCTCGTCCAGCGTGCAGTTCAGGGCAATGATGCCGCCAAATGACGAGGTCGGGTCGGTGGTGAAGGCCTTGCTGTAGGCGTCCAGCGCGTCCGCGCCGACCGCCACGCCGCACGGATTGGCATGCTTGACGATGACGCAGGCGGCCTCAGTGAAGCTTTTGACGCATTCCCACGCGGCGTCGGCGTCGGCGATGTTGTTGTATGAAAGTTCCTTGCCCTGGAGCTGTTTGGCGGTGACCAGCGAGCCCGGTGCGGGATGCAGGTCACGGTACAGCGCGGCCTGCTGGTGCGCGTTTTCGCCGTAGCGCAGGTCCTGCACCTTGATGAAGCGGCCATTCGACTGGCCGGGGAACAGGCCGAGGCTGTGCGCCCCGCCCTCCTGAAGGCTGGTGCCGGAGAGGTAGTCGCTGATGGCGCCGTCATACTGGCTGATGCGGTTGAAGGCGGCCACCGACAGCGCGAATTTAGTCTTCTCGGCCAGCTTGCCGTCGGCCTGCAGTTCGGCCAGCACGCCGGCGTATTGCGCCGCGTCGGTGAGCACGCCGACATCCTTCCAGTTCTTGGCCGCCGAGCGCACCATGGCCGGGCCGCCGATGTCGATGTTTTCAATCGCGTCCTCCAGCGTGCAGCCGGGCTTGGCGACCGTCGCCTCAAACGGGTAGAGGTTGACCACCAGCAGGTCGATGGTGTCGATGCCATGCGCCTGCAAGGCCGCCATGTGCTCGGGCACATCGCGCCGGGCCAGCAGGCCGCCGTGGATTTTTGGGTGCAGCGTTTTGACGCGGCCATCGAGCATTTCCGGAAAGCCGGTGTGGTCGGCCACTTCGGTGACGGGCAAGCCAGCGTCCGCCAGCAGCCTGGCGGTGCCGCCGGTGGACAGCAGCCTGATGCCCAGCGCATGCAGGGCCTGGGCAAATTCAAGGATGCCGGTTTTGTCGGAGACGGAAATTAATGCATTCATGGAGGTCATTTCAAGAGCGGCGGATGGGTGGCGGCCAATAAGGGTTTTTATTTGGAAAAGGCAGGCGGGCGGCCTTCGAAGGGCAAACCGGTCTATTTGATGAGCTTGTGCTCGACCAGCTTTTTGCGCAGGGTGTTGCGGTTGAGTCCGAGCCATTCGGCGGCGCGGGACTGGTTGTGCTCGGCATGCTGCATCACGACTTCAAGCAGCGGCTTTTCGACCACCCGCACCATCATGGTGTACATGCCGTCGGGCGCGATGCCGTCCAGGTCCCTGAAGTAACCCTCCAGGCTGTCACGCACGCATTCTTCGAGATTGATGTGATTGCTGCTGCTCATGGCGCGGCTCCCTCCTTGTTGTTGTCGTTGATGGGTTCATCGGCCAGGGCTGGCTGGCTTTGCGTTGCGGCCGGGATGCGGTCCATCCGCTGGCCCAGGCCGTCAAAAAATTCACTCACGGCCTGAAGCTGCTGCCCACCGTCCTCCAGCAGGTTCATCCGGGCGCGAAACGCTTCGCCGCCGGGCAGGGTTTTCACATACCAGCCGATGTGCTTGCGTGCCGTGCGCACGCCGGTGAAGTCGCCGTAGAGCAGGTAATGGTCGAGCAGATGGTCCATCAGCAGGCGCTTGACCTCGGCCACCAGCGGCGGCGCCAAATGTGTGCCGGTCGCCAGGAAATGGGTGAGTTCCCGAAAAATCCAGGGCCTGCCCTGCGCGGCGCGGCCCACCATCAGCGCGTCGGCGCCGGTATAGGCCAGCACGTCCCTGGCCTTTTCCGGGCTGTCGATGTCGCCGTTGGCCACCACCGGAATGCGCAAGGCGGCCTTCACCTCGGCGATGGTGTCGTATTCGGCCAGCCCCTTGTAGCCCTGCTCGCGGGTGCGGCCATGGACGGCGATCATCTGCACGCCGGCGCTTTCGGCGGCGCGGGCAATCGCCAAGGCATTTTTATGGCTTTGCGCCCAGCCGGTGCGCATCTTCAGCGTCACCGGAACGCCGTGCGGCGCGCAGGCGGCGACCACGGCCTCGATGATCTGCAGCGCCAGCGCCTCGTCCTGCATCAGGGCCGAGCCGGCCCACTTGTTGCAGACTTTCTTGGCCGGGCAGCCCATGTTGATGTCGATGATCTGGGCGCCCCGGTCCAGGTTGTAGGCGGCGGCATCGGCCATCATCTGCGCATCGGTACCGGCGATCTGCACGGCAATCGGCTCGGCTTCACCGTCATGGTTGGCGCGGCGCGAGGTCTTGAGCGTGTGCCACAGGTCGCGCCGCGAGGTCACCATCTCGCTGACCGCATAGCCCGCGCCGAGCTTCTTGCACAGCTGGCGAAATGGCCGGTCGGTCACGCCGGCCATGGGCGCGACAAACACGGGGTTCGCCAGGGCGTAGGAGCCGATGTTCATGGGATGGGGAAGTGGGAGGGTTGCTGAAAAAGGAGGCACGATTGTAGCTGCCCAAAATTTCAGCAAATGAAACCCGGCAACGCATGGCGTCGCTGCCGAGCAGGCTGGACAGGTGCCTATACTCAGGCCCCTATGCAATCCTGGATACAACACCTGATCGACCTGATGGCACTGCCCGAGTTTGGGCTGAGCACCGTATTCATCGTGTCCTTCATCTCGGCAACCCTGCTGCCGCTGGGCTCGGAGCCAGTGGTGTTCGGCCTGGTCAAGCTCAACCCTGAAATGTTCTGGCCCGCCGTGCTGGTGGCCACCACCGGCAACACGCTGGGCGGCGCGCTCGACTGGTGGATAGGCTTTGGCGCGCACAAGGTGGCCGACAAGTACACCCATTCATCGCACCACGGGCGCGCCGTGCGCTGGCTTGAAAAGCTCGGCCCCAAGGCCTGCCTGCTGGCCTGGCTGCCCATTGTGGGCGACCCGCTGTGCGCGGTGGCCGGGTGGCTCAAATTTCCGTTCTGGCCCTGCCTGGCCTACATGGCGGTGGGCAAGTTCATGCGCTACTTCCTGATGACAGGCAGCCTCATCTGGGCTTTTCCGGGCGTCATCGGCAATTAAAAGATTCTTGAATCTTTTTAAAACTTCTCGTACGGCATCAGGTAGCGCCACTGTCCGGCTGGCAGCTGGCTCAGCGGCAGGCGGCCGACGCGCAGCCGCTTCATCGCCTCGATCTTCAGGCCCACGCTGTCGCACATGTAGGCAATCTGGCCGGGCACCTCGCCTTTCAACGCAAAGCGCAGCCTTTTTTCGCTCTGCCAGCTGACCTTGGCCGGCGGCAGCAGCGCGCCCCGATAGGTAAAGCCGTGGTCGATGCGGTTCAGCCGCTCCAGGCCGCCGGGCTTGATCTCGCCGCTGACCTCGACAACCACCTCGTGCTCCAGCACCCTGGCGTCTTCGCGCAGCTTGCGCAGCACGCGCCAGTCCTGGGTGAACACCACCAGGCCGCTGGCGGCCGTGGCCAGCGGCGTGGCCAGCTCGGACGAGGAAAAATGCTTCTTCAGTGCCCGGATGCCCGAGCGGTCATCGGCTGCTCGGTTCGCCGCCGTCAGCAGCTGGGCTGCAGCCTTGACCCCTTTGGCCGGGCCGGGAGTCAGAGCGTCAGGAGCCGCTTCATAGCCTGCGGGCTTGTGCAGCAGCAAGGTGACCGGCGTGAGCGCCAGCAGGCTGGCGTCGGGCGACAGCACCACGTTCTGGTTTGCCACCCGAAATTGCGGCTCCTCCACCACCACGCCATCCACCGTGACCCAGCCGCCCTCGATGTACTGCTCGGCCTCGCGGCGTGAGCAGGCCAGCATATCGGCCAGGCGTTTGGCAAGTCGTACCGGTTCAGTCATGGGCGGGGTTTCCTGTCAGTCAATTGCATATTGGAAATTGTATTTGCTATTTAATTAATAGCTGGTTGCGCATGCAGCGCCTGCGCTGCAGGCACGAATGGCTTAAAAATCAACGCGTCCGGCACGCTGGCGCGCCTGGGGCATTAGGCCTCATCGCTCATCCGGCGGGCGGATAAAGCCCGGCGTCGGCCAGCTGGCGCATCAAGGCGGTGCGCTTGGCGTGAGGCACCAGCCAGCGGCGCAGCGCCCGGTCGAAGTCGGGGCTGCGGGCGCCAAGTGCATAGCCCTGCGCCAGCTCCTTCAGGCCGTTCACCGCCCGGTCATGAATTCGCCCTGCGGCGGGATTGTGGCTGGTGCATTTCCAGTCCCCCGGCTCGCCCGCCATGTTAAATGGGGCAAAACCCTGGCGCCAGCAGGGCGGGCGGATTCGCTGGAGTTTTCTCAGGTTTGGGATGGCTGCCAGCAGTTGCCCACTTCAGCCCGCAGCTTGCAAGACAGGCTGGAAAGACAAAAATCACTATCAAAACAATAGCTGTCCGCGCAGGTAGTTCCTGCGTGACAGGCACAAAAGGCTTGAATTTCAGGTTTTTCCCGACCCGCCAGCATCAGCTCTCAGCTGCTGAACAGGAAGTTCATCACATCGCCATCCTTGACCACGTAATCCTTGCCCTCGGCCCGCATCTTGCCCGCGTCCTTGGCGCCCTGCTCGCCTTTGTACGCGATGAAGTCGTCATAGGCGATGGTCTGGGCGCGGATGTAGCCCTTTTCAAAGTCGGTGTGGATCACGCCGGCGGCCTGCGGACCGGTGTCGCCGACATGGATGGTCCAAGCGCGCACTTCCTTCACCCCGGCGGTGAAGTATGTCTGCAGGCCCAGCAGCTTGTAGGCGGCGCGGATCAGCCGGTTCAGCCCCGGCTCGGTCTGCCCGAGTTCTTCGAGGAACATCTGGCGGTCCTCGTCGCTCATCTCGGCCATTTCGGCCTCCAGCTTGGCGCTGATGGCCACCACCGGCGCGTTTTGCGATTCAGCAAAGGCCTTCAGGCGGTCCAGGAAGGGGTTGTTCTCGAAGCCGTCCTCGGCCACGTTGGCCACGAACATCGCGGGCTTGGCGGTGATCAGGAAAAACTGCTGCAGCAGCGGCTGCTCTTCCTTGCTGAATTCAATTGTGCGGACCGGCTTGGCTTCATTGAGCGCGGCCTGGCATTTCTCCAGGATGGCGACCAGCTTGGCCGCTTCC
>JAQGNK010000442.1 GCA_028291905.1 Polaromonas sp. | reverse complement strand
CGCTTGGAGGCGACGGTCGGATGGCTGAGCACGTCGATGCAGCTTTTCTGCAAATCCACGCCGGTGAGATCGAGGGGCTTGAGGGACAACGCTATGGTTTTCACATCGCGGTGCATTTTTGGCGGTTTACCAAGCAGCACATTCATCGGCATGTGAACTGGAGCCCCCACGCTCCCCGCCCCCGAGGGGGCCGCTGCGCCTGCAGCCCGGCTAAGCCGGTTCTGCGGCCCTGGCTGGTCTAAGGCTGGCGCTTCTGCAGTCGCTTCTGTTTCTACTGCGCCTGCACCCGTTGATTCTTCGTCCATGACGATTAAATCGCGCTCCTCCGTCGCCACGCCGATCACCGCGAACGGGCAGCGCTCCCGCTCGCAGAACGCCTCGAACTGCGCCAGCGACTCGGGCGCAATCGCCATCACGTAGCGCTCCTGGCTTTCATTGCTCCAGATTTCCTTGGGCGACAGGCCGCTTTCTTCGAGCTTGACGGCGCGCAGGTCAAAGCGGGCGCCGCGCCCGGCGTCGTTGACCAGTTCGGGAAAGGCGTTGGACAGACCGCCGGCGCCCACGTCATGAATCGCCAGGATCGGGTTTTCCAGCCCCAGCTGGGCGCACTGGTTGATGACTTCCTGGGCACGACGCTCGATTTCCGGATTGCCGCGCTGCACTGAGTCGAAGTCGAGCTGGGCCGCGTTGGCGCCCGAGGCCATCGAGCTGGCCGCGCTGCCGCCCATGCCGATGCGCATGCCGGGGCCGCCGAGCTGGATCAGGAGCGTGCCGGCGGGGAACAGGATTTTTTGCGTCAGCTGCGCGTCAATCGTGCCGACGCCGCCGGCAATCATGATCGGCTTGTGGTAGCCCCAGCGCTGGCCGGCCACGGTCTGCTCGTATTCGCGGAAATAGCCGGCCAGGTTGGGCCGGCCGAACTCGTTGTTGAAGGCCGCGCCGCCCAGCGGGCCGTCGAGCATGATCTGCAGCGGGCTGGCGATGTGGGCCGGCTTGCCGTAGTCGCTGTCAAACAGCTTGGAAACGGTAAAGCCGGTCAGCCCCGCCTTGGGCCGGGAGCCGCGCCCGGTCGCGCCCTCGTCGCGGATCTCGCCGCCGGCGCCGGTGGAGGCGCCGGGGAACGGGGAAATCGCCGTCGGGTGGTTGTGGGTTTCGACCTTCATCAGCACATGCGTCAGCACATCGTCCATGGCGCTATAGCTTTGATAGCTGCCTGCGCTTGTTTCGCCTGCACCAGGGGCCGATTTGGCGTAAAACCGCTGGATCGGCGCGCCTTCCATGACCGACGCGTTGTCGGAATAGGCCACCACCGTGTGCTGCGGGTTGAGCTGCTCGGTGTTGCGGATCATGCCGAACAGGGTCTTGTCCTGCGGCACGCCGTCAATCGTGAAGTCGGCATTGAAGATCTTGTGCCGGCAGTGCTCGCTGTTGGCCTGGGCGAACATCATCAGCTCGACATCGGTCGGGTTGCGTTCCAGCTGGGTGAAGGCGGTGACCAGGTAGTCGATCTCGTCGGCGGCCAGAGCCAGGCCAAATTCGGCGTTGGCCTGCTCCAGCGCGGCTTTTCCGCCGGCGAGCAGATCGATGGTCTGCAGCGGCGCGCCCTGCAGCTCGGTGAACAGGCCCGCTTCGGCCTGCGCCCGGTCGGCCACCACGCTCTCCGTCATGCGGTCGTGCAGCAGTCCAGCGACCTGCTCGCGCTGGGCTTCGGTCAGCGATGACTTGCTGAAAAATCCTGATTTGAGCGTGATCTGGTATTCGGTGATGCGCTCAATGCGCTTGAGCGCCAGGCCGCAGTTGTGGGCGATGTCGGTCGCCTTGGACGCCCAGGGCGACACCGTGCCGAAGCGCGGCGAAACGATGAACAGCACGCTGTCGGCTGCGCTTCCCACAGGCGCGTCGCACGGCTCGCCATAGCTCAGCAAAGCGGCCAGCCGGGTTTTCAGGGCCTCGGAAGGCGCGCCGTCGGTGGCGACCAGATGGACAAACCGGGCGCTGAGCCCCACGATTTTTTCGTGGATGGCTTGCAGGCGGGGCAGGAGTTGCTGGATGCGAAAGTCGCTCAGGGCACTGATGCCGTGGGCTTCGCCCTCGAAAGTCGTCAGGTGCAGGGTCACGGTAGCGCGGGCCTTTTGGTGGGGGAGTAAGTGGCAGCGGGCAAGCTGTTTTGAATTGACACCCTTGCCGCCAGAAATGCCAGGCCCATCGGACCAGACTGCGCAGGGCGGGCGCCAGCCCTGAATTTTATCAGTGCCTCCACGGCGCCAGAGGTTTGCCGGCCCCGCATGGAGCAGACGCGCAAGTCCGGTGGGATAATTACGGGATGAGTATTACTTACAAAGATGCAGCCGGTATCGAAGGCATGCGCATAGCCGGCAGGCTGGCGGCCGAAGTGCTGGACTACCTGACCCCGTTCATCAAGCCGGGCATCACCACCAATGAAATCGACCGGCTGGCCTCCGACTACATGACCGATGTCCAGCAGTCGATCTCGGCCACGCTGGGCTACGGCCCGCCCGGCTACGTGCCCTACCCCAAGTCGCTGTGCACCTCGGTGAACCACCAGGTCTGCCACGGCATTCCCAACGACAAGCCGCTGAAAAAAGGCGACATCGTGAATGTGGATGTCACCGTCATCAAGAACGGCTGGCATGGCGACACCAGCCGCATGTTCCTGGTCGGCGACTGCTCGATAGCCGCCAAGCGGCTGTGCCAGGTCACCTACGAAGCCATGTGGCACGGCATCATGCGCGTGCGGCCCGGCGCGCGGCTGGGCGACATCGGCCATGCAATTCAGACTTTTGCCGAAAAGCAGGGCTTTTCAGTGGTGCGCGAATTTTGCGGCCACGGCATCGGGCTAAAGTTTCATGAAGAGCCGCAGGTGCTGCACTACGGCCGGCCCGGCACGCTGGAAGAACTCAAGCCCGGCATGGTCTTCACCATCGAGCCGATGATCAATGCCGGCAAGCGCGACATCAAGGACGGCCCCGAGAAAGACGGCTGGAGCATCGTGACCCGCGACCATTCCCTCTCCGCTCAGTGGGAGCACATGATCCTGGTCACCGAGACCGGCTACGAAGTGCTGACGCTGTCGGCCGGCAGCCCCCCGACGCCGGCCTTCGTGCCGCGCCAAGCCGCCGAGCAAGCCGACGCCAGCGCCTGAGCCGGCCCCCGGCGGGGCCGAGATTTCCGTATTTGCGCACTCTTCAAGGTCAGGCCCCTCCTTCATGACTGAACTGATTCCCTTACGCGAGCACTACAGCGCCGGCAAGGCCGCCGTGCTGGCCTCGATGGCCTGCAGCGGCGCGTCCACCAGGGGCATTCACGGCTTGCTGCAAAAGCTGGGCAAGGTGACCGACGACACGCTGCGCCAGCTCTGGGAACTGGGTGGCTTTCCACCGGACGCCTGCCTGATCGCGGTGGGCGGCTTCGGCCGGGGCGAGCTGTTTCCGCATTCCGATGTCGATGTGCTGCTGCTGCTGCCTGAAGACGGCAGTGGCGATGTCGATAACAACCCGGCGCTCAAGGCCAGGGTCGAAAGCTTCATCAGCAACTGCTGGGACTGCGGCCTGCAGATCGGCTCAAGCGTTCGCACGGCGGCGCAGTGCGTTGAAGAAGTCGCCAAGGATGTGACGGTGCAGACCTCGATGCTGGAGATGCGGCTGATCACCGGCGCCAAGGACTGCTTCATGCACCTGCAGGCGCAGCTTGAAGCGGCGATGGACCCGCATGCTTTTTTTGTCGCCAAGACGCTGGAGCTGCGCCAGCGCCACAACAAGTTCGAGAACACGCCCTATTCCCTGGAGCCCAACTGCAAGGAGTCGCCCGGTGGGCTGCGCGATTTGCAGGTGCTGCTGTGGGTGGCGCGGGCGGCCGGCCTGGGCAAGTCCTGGGACGAGCTGGCGGCCAATGGGCTGGCGACAGTGTTCGAGGTCCGGCAGATCAAGACCAACGAGGCGCTGCTGAGCCTGATCCGCGCCCGGCTGCACATCATTGCCCGCCGCCGCGAAGACCGGCTGGTGTTCGACCTGCAAACGGCGGTGGCCGAGTCCTTCGGCTACTCGGCGCCGCAAGACCAGCTCCGCCTGGAGGGCGCTCCGGTGCTCGATACGGTGCATGCGGCGCTGCCACTGGACCGGGCCGTGCTTCCGCGCGGCGGCCGCTCGGCAAAGCGCCCGCCCACCCGCCCCAGCGAGGCGTTGATGCGCCGCTACTACTGGACCGCCAAGGCCGTCACCCAGCTCAACCAGATCCTGCTGCTCAACATCGAAGAAAAGCTCAGCCCCTGCAACTACCCGCTGCGGCCCATCAACGAGCGCTTCTTCGAGAAGGCCGGCATGCTGGAGGTCGCCAGCGACGATTTGTATCTGCGCCAACCGCATGCGATTCTCGAAACCTTCCTGCTGTATGAAACCAGCGTGGGCATCCGGGGCCTGTCGGCGCGCACTCTGCGGGCACTGTACAACGCCAGGGGCATGATGAATGCCAGGTTCCGCAGCGACCCGGTCAACCGCAGCACCTTCCTCGCCATCCTGCAGCAGCCCGAGGGCATCACCCATGCGCTGCGGCTGATGAACCAGACCTCGGTGCTGGGCCGCTACCTCTGGGTGTTTCGCAACATCGTCGGGCAGATGCAGCACGACCTGTTCCATGTCTATACGGTCGATCAGCACATCCTGATGGTGCTGCGCAATGTGCGGCGGTTTTTCATGGCCGAGCATTCGCATGAATACCCGATGTGCTCGCAGCTGGCCGCCGGCTGGGACAAGCCCTGGATACTCTTCATCGCCGCGCTGTTCCATGACATCGCCAAGGGGCGCGGCGGCGACCATTCCGACCTGGGCCGCAAGGATGTGCGGATTTTCTGCCGCCAGCACGGCATTTCCACCTGCAACGCCAAGCTGATCGAATTCCTGGTCGGCGAGCACCTGAGCATGAGCCGCGTGGCGCAAAAGGAAGACCTGAGCTATCCCGCGGTGATTGCCGCCTTTGCCAAGCGGGTGGGCAACGAGCGCTACCTGACCGCCCTGTACCTGCTGACGGTGGCCGACATCCGCGGCACCAGCCCCAAGGTCTGGAATGCCTGGAAAGGCAAGCTGCTCGAAGACCTGTACCGCTACACCCTGCGGGTGCTGGGCGGCCGGGCGCCCGACGCCGACGCCGAGGTCGAGTCCCGCAAGCGCGAGGCGCTGACGCTGCTGGCGCTGCATGCCGAGCCCTATGAGTCGCACAAGGCGCTGTGGGACACGCTGGACGTGAGCTACTTCATGCGCCACGAGGCGGCCGACATCGCCTGGCATGCGCGGCACCTGTCGCGCCATGTCGGCAAGGCGCGGGCGATTGTCCGGGCCCGCCGCTCGTCGGCCGGCGAAGGCATGCAGGTGCTGGTCTATACGCCCGATGCGCCGGACCTGTTCGTGCGGATCTGCGGCTACTTCGACCATGCCGGCTTCAGCATCCTCGACGCCAAGGTGCACACCGCCAACAACGGTTATGCGCTGGACACCTTCCAGGTCAACAGCCCGATGCTGGAAGACCATTACCGCGAGATGGCGGCCATGGTCGAGGCCGAGCTGGACCGCACGCTCGAAGACCAGGGGCCGCTGCCGATCCCCGGCAAGGGCCGGGTGTCGCGCCGCGTCAGAAGCTTTCCGGTCGCGCCGCGCGTCGATCTGCACCCGGATGAAAAAGCCCAGCGCTGGCTGCTCAGTGTGTCGGCGAGCGACCGGGTCGGCCTGCTCTACCTGATTGCGCGGGTGCTGGCGCGGCACCACATCAACGTCAAGCTGGCCAAGGTCACCACTCTGGGCGAGCGGGTCGAAGACACCTTCCTGATCGATGGGCTGGAGCTGCAGCACAACAAGGCGCAGATTGCCATCGAGACCGAGCTGCTGCAGGCGCTGAACGACTAGAGATTGGCACACCCCATCGTCCTGACTGCGCTTCGCTCCGTGTAGTTCCTTTCCCCCTTGCAGGGGAGTATTGGCACACCCCCATCGTCGTCACTGCGCTTCGCTTCGTGTACTTCCTTTCCCCCTTGCAGGGGGCGACGCTTGGCGCCTGGCAAAGCCAGTTCGCTTGCGTCTGCTTGCGCAGCCGGGAAAACGAAAGCGTGCCTGCCTAAGTTGGGTGATTTTCCGCTCGTTCAGTCGTCGGCCGACACGTCCATGCCCGGAAACAGCACTTCGGTGTAGCCGAACTGGCTTAGGTCCCGTATCCGCATCGGATACAGCTTGCCGATCAGGTGGTCGCACTCATGCTGCACCACGCGGGCATGAAAACCCTCCACTGTGCGGTCAATTGGGTCGCCGTACTGGTCGAAGCCGGTGTAGCGGATGCGCGAGAAGCGCGGCACCCTGCCGCGCAGGCCGGGCACCGACAGGCAGCCTTCCCAGTCGGTCTCCTCTTCCTCGCCCAGGGGCGTGATGACCGGGTTGAGCAGCACCGTCTGCGGCACCACCGGCGCCTGCGGGTAGCGCGGATTGAGCTGGTCGCTGCCGAAGATCACCAGCTGCAGGTCAATACCGACCTGCGGCGCGGCCAGGCCGGCGCCGTTGACCGACTGCATGGTGTAGAACATGTCCGAGATCAGGACATGCAGCTCGTCGGTGTCAAAGGCCGTCACCGGCTGGGCGATGCGCAGGAGGCGCGGGTCGCCCATTTTTAGGATTTCACGAATGGTCATGGCTGCCAAGCATAGCGGCTGGCGGCACAATTGGGCAGATGCCCGAATCACTTCCACGCCAGAAAAACACGCTTGCAGCGCCGCTGCCGGCTTCGGCGCCGCTGCTGCCCGCGCCGGTTCGCTGGCTGTTGATGGGGCTGGCGGTGCTGAGCCTGGGCCTGGGTGTCCTGGGCCTGTTTCTGCCGCTGCTGCCGACCGTGCCTTTCGTGCTGCTGGCGGCCTGGGCGGCAGGGCTCAGCTCGCCCCGGCTGTCGCGCTGGCTGGAAAGCCATCCGCGCCTGGGCCCCTACATCATTGACTGGCGACGCGGCGGCGTGGTGCGCCGCCGGGCGAAATGGATGGCCAGCGCGGCCATGTCCGTCAGCGCCACCGCCAGCCTGGTGCTGCTGCGCGGCCACTGGGCGGCCTGGGCGACGACAGCCGCGATGGCCTGCGTGCTGGCCTGGCTCTGGCGCCGGCCCGAGCAGGCGGCGACCACGGACAGCCGCTGACGGGCAAGCGCGGCCAGGGTGCATGGGCTTTGGCCAGCGAGCCGATTTTTATCATCAAAAAGGCCTCTGGCGCAGGTAATGCCTGCGCTAGCAGCTATGAATTCAGTAGCAAACCACCTGCCATGATTGGAAGCCAGGCTGACCCTTGCGCCAGGCTCAGGCCGGCGGCGCGTCCAGCAGCGCCAGCAAGGCCGCCTCGTCAATCACCGCCACGCCCAGCGCCTGTGCCTTTTCCAGCTTGCTGCCCGCCTCGGCGCCGGCCACCAGGTAGTCGGTCTTCTTGCTGACCGACCCCGACACCTTGCCGCCCGCCGCCTCGATCCGCTCCTTGGCGTCTTCCCGGCTCAGCGCGGGCAGCGTGCCGGTGATGACGAAGGTCTTGCCCGACAGCGCCTTCGCAACGATGGCCGCCGGCTCGCTTTCCTCCCAGGTCAGGCCGCAGGCCCGCAGCTGCTCGATGACTTCGCGGTTATGCGGCTGGCTGAAAAAGGTAAAGAGGCTTTTGGCGACGATGGGGCCGATGTCGGGCACCTGCAGGAACTCTTCCTCGGTCGCGTTCATGATGGCGTCCAACTTGCCGAAGTGGCGCGCCAGCCCCTTGGCCGTGCCTTCGCCGGCATGGCGGATTCCCAGGCCGAACAGGAATTTCGGCAGTGTGGTGTGCTTGGATTTTTCCAGCGCCTTGACCAGGTTCTGGGCCGACTTGTCGGCCATCCGGTCCAGCTGGGCCAGGGCGCCAAAGCCCAGCCGGTACAGATCGGGCAAGGTGCTGATGAGTTTTTCCTCCACCAGCTGCTCGACCAGCTTGTCGCCCAGTCCCTCGACCTCGACCGCGCGGCGCTGCACGAAATGCAAAATCGCCTGCTTGCGCTGGGCGCGGCAGAACAGCCCGCCGCTGCAGCGGTGGTCAACCTCGCCCTCTTCCCGCACCACCGCGCTGCCGCACACCGGGCACTGGCCGGGCATGCTGAACTGCGGCGCGTCCATCACCCGCTTGTCCAGCAGCACGCTGACCACCTCGGGAATCACGTCGCCGGCGCGGCGCACGATGACCGTGTCGCCCAGCCGCACATCCTTGCGCCGCGCCTCGTCCTCGTTGTGCAGCGTGGCATTGGTCACCGTGACGCCGCCGACGAACACCGGCGCCAGCTTGGCAACCGGCGTCAGCTTGCCGGTGCGGCCGACCTGGATGCCGATGCCCAGCACTGTGGTCAGCTGCTCCTGCGCCGGGTATTTGTGGGCCACCGCCCAGCGCGGCTCGCGGCTGATGAAACCCATCCGGCGCTGCAGCGCCAGGCTGTTGACCTTGTACACCACACCGTCGATGTCGTAGGGCAGCTTGTCGCGCTGCTGGCCGATGGCCTGGTGGAACGCTATCAGTTCAGGAGCGCCATGCGCAAGCGCCGTCTGCGCTGCAACCGGAAAACCCCATGATTTCAGGGTCATCAGCAGCTGCAGGTGCGAATCGAAGGCCGGCCCGCCCTGATCGGGCGGCGTGATCTCGCCCACGCCATAGGCAAAAAAGCTCAGCCGGCGCTCGGCCGCATAGGCCGGGTCGAGCTGGCGCACGCCGCCGGCCGCCGCGTTGCGCGGATTGACGAAGGTTCGCTCGCCCTTGGCGCCCTGGGCGATTTTTTCGCGCTGGCGTTCGTTGAGCGCCTCGAACTCGTCGCGCCGCATGTACACCTCGCCGCGCACTTCCATGATGGCTGGCGCATCGGCGGGCAAGCGCAAAGGGATCTGCCGGATGGTGCGGATGTTTTGCGTCACATCCTCGCCGATCTCGCCATCGCCACGGGTGGCGGCCTGCACCAGGATGCCGTTTTCATAGCGCAGGCTCATGGCCAGGCCGTCAAACTTCAGCTCGGCCACGTACTCGACCGCCGGGTCCGACTCGGCCAGGCCCAGTTCCTTGCGGACCCGGCTGTCGAAGTTCTGGGCGCCGCTGGCCTCGGTATCGGTTTCGGTGCGGATGCTGAGCATCGGCAGCCGGTGGCGCACCTGGGCGAACTGGCCCAGCGGCTTGCCGCCGACCCGCTGCGTCGGCGAGTCGGCCGTCTGCAGCTCCGGGTGCGCGGCCTCCAGCGCCTGCAGCTCCCGGAATAATCGGTCGTACTCGGCATCGGGAATGCTGGGCTCGTCGAGCACATAGTAGCGGTGGGCATGCAGGTCCAGCTCGGCGCGCAAGGCTTTGATGCGCCCGGGCGCGGATGCCGGGTCCGCCTGGGGCTCAGGCTGCGCAAACAGGTCGGAAGTAGCCATGTGATGGTTCAGAAGGATTCAAATAAAAAGGGGCCGCACCCGGCAGCCCCGCGAACAAACGCCAGCCGCCCAGGCCGTCAGGAAAACAGCCGCCGGCCCAGCACCGAGCCGGCCGCCAGCTCGCGCGCATCGAGCTGGTCGTAGAGCCGCTCCAGGTCGGCATGAATCGCCTCCATGGCCTCGGGGCGGACCACAATGGCGTCGTCGTCGATGATCACGCCGTCCATGCTGGTGGCCATCTCAATGGCGATCTCGCACATCCGGGCGAAGGGCTTTTCAGAGCGCAGCACCTGCGGCACGTCCAGCGACAGGGACACCTCATGCAGCGCGGTCAGGTCGGGGTCTTCGGCCATGGCGGCCTGCGGGTCGAAGCCCAGCACCAGGATCGGGCCATGGCCCGATTCGCTCGACGGCAGCATCATGCGGCCCGGAATCGCGCCCGGCACGAAGCCCTGGCTGGCCGCGCATTGCTGCACATAGCCCGGACTCCAGGCGGTCTTGACGGCGCGCAGGATGAAGCGCAGCTGCGCATCGTGAACGCCGGCAAACTGGTCAAGCTCACGGGCACGGGCCACTTCGCCCTGCATTTCGGCAAACTCGACCTCGCCCCCGATGGCGTCGGTGAAAGCCTGCGACTTCATGACGAACTCGGAATATTCGATCTGGCTCAGCGCGCCGGTGCGGTTGGCCAGCTGCACGCCGCACTGAAAGGCGCTGTAGCGCTGGCCGGCCACCGGAAACTCCCACTCGTTGCTGCTCAGGTTCAGGCCCTCGATGCCGAACGGCTTGCTGCCCACCCGGCGCGTGCCGGGCATGGCCGCCAGCACGGCTTCGCCCGGCAGCGGCACCGGCACGGTCACCGGGGCAATCGCATCGATCAGGATGTCGAGCGCCGGTTTTTTCTCAGGCGTGGCCAGCTGCTCCAGCATGGCCAGCCCGGAGTCGGTGTCAAAGCTGGGCTCGTGCCGCTCGGGCAGTTCGGCGTCCTGGCTGGCCTGGTGGCCCGGCGGCAAGCCCTGGGCTGGCGAGTTGTCCGGCTTGGCGCCACCGGCCTTGGTGGTGGCCTGCTTGGGCAGGTTCTTGCGCGCGGTCCAGGCGCCGTGGGCGACCACAGCCGCCAGCACCACGCCACCGCCAAGTGCCAGACTGATTTGTAATGATGTGCTCATGATTTTGATGGGTTCAGGCTGCTTCTGCAAAACTCAGCGCGGCTTGCATATCGACTGCCACGATACGCGAGACGCCCTGCTCCTGCATGGTCACGCCGATCAGCTGCTCGGCCATTTCCATAGCGATCTTGTTGTGACTGATGAATAAAAACTGGGTCTCTTTGCTCATGCTGGACACGAGTTTGGCATAACGCTCGGTGTTGGCATCGTCCAGCGGCGCATCGACCTCGTCGAGCAGGCAAAACGGTGCCGGATTGAGCTGGAAAATCGCGAACACCAGCGCAATCGCGGTCAGCGCCTTTTCGCCGCCCGACAGCAGGTGGATCGTCTGGTTTTTCTTGCCCGGCGGCTGCGCCATCACCTGCACGCCGGCGTCCAGGATTTCATCGCCGGTCATCACCAATCTAGCATTGCCGCCGCCGAACAGCTCGGGAAACATGCGGCCGAAGTGGCCGTTGACCGCATCAAAAGTGCTGGAGAGCAGGTCGCGGGTTTCGATGTCGATCTTGCGGATCGCGTCCTCCAGCGTCGCCATCGCTTCGTTTAGGTCGGCCGACTGGGCATCGAGGAACTGCTTGCGCTCGCTGGCGGTGTTCAGCTCGTCGAGCGCGGCCAGGTTGACCGCGCCCAGCGCGTGGATGTCGCGCTGGATGCGGTCAATCTCGCCCTGCAGGCCCTGAATGCGGACATGGCCCGCCTGGATCGAACCGGCCAGCGCCGCCAGGTCGGCCTGGGCCTCGGCCAGCAGCTGCGCATACTGCTCGAAGCCCAGCCGCGCCGCCTGCTCCTTGAGCTGGAATTCGGTGATGCGCTGGCGCAGCGGGTCAAGCTCGCGCTCCAGCTGCAAGCGCCGCTCGTCGCTGGCGCGCAGCCGGTTGGTCAGGTCGTCGTACTGGCTGCGCCACCGGCCCAGGTCGGCCTCCCGCGCCAGCTTGGCATCGAGCGCCTCCTGCAGCCCGCCCTGCGCGGCGGCGTCGTTCAGGCGCGACAGCTCGCCCAGGGCGCGCTCCTCCTCGGCGGCCAGGGACGCGGCCTGCTGGGCGGCCATCGCCAGCGAACGGGCCAGCTCCTCGCGGCGAGCGGCCAGGCTGCGCAGCGCAAACTGCGCCTCCTGCAGCTGGCGCTCCAGCGTGCGCTGCTGCTCGCGCGACTCGGCGCGGCGTCGCTCGGCCTCGATCACCCGGCTGTCCAGCTGGGCATGGCGCTCCTGGCTGTCGGCCAGCTGCATGTCGAGTTCCTCGAAGCGGGCTTCGGCGGTGACCTTGCGCTCCTGCAGCTCATCCTGCTGGGCCTCGATCTCGGCCAGCTCGGCGGCAAGCTGCTGGCCTCTGGCACGCGCCTGCTCGGCCAGCTGCGTCAGGCGCAGCACCTCGACCTGCAGCGCATGGCGCTGGTTCTGGTTGTCGGCGGCTTCGCGGCGGCTGGCGGCCAGGCGCCCGCCGGCATCCGCGTAGCTGGCCTCGGCGCGGCTCAGTGCGGCCCTGGCTTCGTCGCTGATGAGCGCCTGCGCCCTGAAGGCCTTTTCCAGGTTGTCGATTTCCTGCGCCCGCGCCAGCAGGCCGGCCTGCTCCGAGTCGGGCGCATAAAAGCTCACGCTGTGCCGGGTCACGCCATGGCCCCCCATGACATAGATCGTCTCGCCCGGCCGCAAGCGGTCGCGGGCCGCCAGCGCCTCGTCCAGCGTGGGGGCGGTGAAGCTGCCCTGCAGCCAGTCGCCCAGCAGCGCCGACAGGCCTGCGTCATTCAGCCGCAGCCAGTCCGCCAGCGGCTTGAGCCTGATCTCGGCATTGCCGGGCGCAGGCGGCGCGGCGTTCGGCGGCGTGTAGAACGACAGCCGGGCCGGCGGCGCGCTGCGGGCATCTGTGCCGGCAAAGCCGCGCACCGTTTCCAGCCGGCTGACTTCCAGCGCGCCCAGCCGTTCGCGCAAGGCCGCTTCGAGCGCGTTTTCCCAGCCTGGCTCGATCTGCAGCCGGCTCCACAGGCCCTGCAGCTTGTCCAGGCCATGGCGCGCCAGCCAGGGCTTGAGTTTGCCGTCGGTCCTGACCTTCTCCTGCAGCGCCTTGAGCGCCTCCAGCCGCGCCGACAGGTCGGCGCGTCGGGCCGACTCGCTGTTGACCGCCTGCTGCAGGCCGCGCCGCGCCTCATCGAGTTGGGGCACGCTGTCGGTTAGCTCCTGCAGCCGGGTTTGGGCCACGGCATGTGTTTCCTCGATATCGGCCAGCTGCGCCCTCAGGCTCTCCAGCCGCGCCTCGTCGGGCCCGTTGAGCGCCTTGCGGTCGGCGGCCATCCGCTCATGGCGCAGGCTAAGTGCCCGCAGCTGCTCCTGCACATGGCGCTGCTCGGCGGCCAGTACCTGGATCTGCTGCTGCACCTGCGCCACGCCGGCGCGCTGCTCGCCAGCCTTGGTCTGGGCCTGGCGCAGCGCTTCTTCGAGCGCGGGCAGCTGGTCTTGCTGCTCCTCCAACTGGGCCGCCAGCAGCTCGGCCCGCTCCTCGGCGTCAAAACCTTGCCCAGCCAGGCTCTCGGCCTCGATGCCGGCTTCCTCGCCACGCCCGGCCCACTGGGCGGCTTGTTCCTTGAGTTGGAGCAGGCGCTGCTCGACGCGCCGCCGGCCATCGACGACGAAGCGGATTTCCGCCTCCAGCCGGCCGACTTCGGCGCTGGCTTCGTACAGCCGGCCCTGCGCCTGGTTCACCTGGTCGCCGGCTTCATAGTGCGCTTGGCGGATGACTTCCAGCTCGGCCTCGATGCGGCGCAGGTCGGCCAGGCGGCTTTCCAGGTCGTTGATGGATTTGTCGGCCTCGGCCTTGACCTTGGCCTGGTCGGCTTCGCTCTCGGCGCGCTTCAAGAACCAGAGCTGGTGCAGCTTGAGCGTGCCGGCGGCCTGCAGCGTGTTGTAGCGCAGGGCGACCTCGGCCTGCTTTTGCAGCCGCTCCAGGTTGGCATTGAGTTCGCGCAGGATGTCTTCGACCCGCGTCAGGTTTTCGCGCGTGTCGCTCAACCGGTTGGCGGTCTCGCGCCGGCGCTCCTTGTACTTGGACACCCCGGCCGCTTCTTCGAGGAACAGGCGCAGTTCCTCGGGCCGGGACTCGATGATGCGGCTGATCGTGCCCTGGCCGATGATGGCGTAGGCGCGCGGCCCGAGGCCGGTGCCCAGGAACACGTCCTGCACGTCGCGCCGGCGCACCGGCTGGTTGTT
>JAQGNK010000417.1 GCA_028291905.1 Polaromonas sp. | reverse complement strand
GTCACGCCGCAGCCGATGTAGCAGACCTTGTCGAAGGGCGCATCTTCACGGATTTTCGCCAGCGAGATTTCGGGCGCCACGGTGTAGTTGCTGAAGGTGCTGGTGCCCATGTAGTGAAAGATCGGCTGGCCATCGAGGCTGAAGCGGCTGGTCGCATCGGGCATGAGGCCCTTGCCCTGGGTGCCGCGAATCAGCTGGCATAAATTGGTCTTGCGCGACAGGCAGAACTTGCACTGGCGGCATTCGGGCGTGTAGAGCGGAATCACGTGGTCGCCCTTTTGCAGCGTCGTCACGCCGGGGCCGACATCGACCACAATGCCCGCGCCTTCATGGCCCAGGATGGCCGGGAAGATGCCCTCCGGGTCGGCGCCCGAGAGCGTGTAGTAGTCGGTGTGGCAGATGCCGGTGGCCTTGATCTCGACCAGCACCTCGCCGAACTTCGGGCCCTGCAGATCGACGGTTTCGATGGTCAACGGCTGGCCTGCTTTCCAGGCGACGGCGGCTTTGGTTTTCATGGGTGTGTACGGTGTGCTGTTGGAATGCAGTGGACAAAAGGGCACTATAAGCCAGACCCGGACAACCGTGCTCCGCCGGCTATCGGCCGGTGTGCTAAGCCATCTCAGCCGGCCAGCAGGTCCGCCACCCGTCCGGCCGAGCCGAAGGCCAGGGTGAAGCCCAGCGCCCCGTGGCCCACGTTGAAGATCAGGTTGGCTGGCGCCCTTGCTTGCCGGCCGATGATCGGCAAGGCGGTCGGGGTGGCCGGGCGCAGGCCGGCCCAGGGATGAAGCTCGCCAAAAGTGCTGCAGCCTGGAAAAACGTGTTCGGTGGACGCCTTGAGCGAGGCGATCTGCCGCTCGGCGATGCGGGTGTCGTAGCCGTTTAGTTCGGCCATGCCGGCTACCCGCAAGCGCGAGCCGATCCGGGCAAACACCACCTTGCGGGCGCTGTCGGTCACGCTGACCACCGGCGCATTGCGCGCAGGGCCGCTGACATCCACCGTGATGCTGTAGCCCTTGAGCGGATACACGGGCAGCGTGAGGCCAAGCGGCCTGACCAGGGCGCCAGACACGGCCCCCAGCGCCAGCACAAAAGCGTCGGCCTCCACTGCGCCGAGTGTGGTGGCCACTGCGGCAACCTTCGAGCCCCTGACCACCAGGCTGTCGATGGCCGTGCCGAGCAAAAACCGCACGCCGCGCGCACGCAGCACGCCCACCAGGCCGTCGCAGACTTTCTGGCAGTCGGCGGCGCATTCGCCAGGCGTGTGGATGGCGCCGGCAATTTTCGGCTGGTAATGGATGAGCGCCGGTTCGATGTCCACGCAGCGCTGCGCGCTGAGCGCCTGCTGCTGGCTGCCCATGGCCTGCTGCAGCTGCACTTGCCGTTGGGCTCCCGCAAAGGAGGGCGCATCCGGGTAGAGCACCAGCTTGCCGGTGCTGGAAAAGTCGCAGTCGAGCTTTTCGGCGGTCATCATTGCGTCGAAGGCCTGGCGGCTTTCGCCGGCCAGCTGGAGCAGCTGCAGCGTGGTGCTGCGCGAAGTGGCCGGATTGCAAGCCGCCAGGAAGCTCAGTCCCCAGCGCCACTGGTGCGGGTCCATCCGGGGCCGCACCTTCAGCGGCGACGAGGGCGACAGCAGCAGCTTGGGCAGCTGCCGCCAGATGCCAGGGTCGGCCAGCGGCTGCACATACGAGTAGCTCAACTGCGCGCCATTGCCGCCGCTGGCGCCACTGCCGGGAAGCGCCCGGTCGATCACCGTAACCGCATGCCCGGCAAGGCTTAATTGGTAGGCGCTCGCCAGCCCGACGATACCTGCTCCCAGCACACACACCTGCATGGCAATCTCTCTGTTGTGAAACGGCAAATCTACTTTGGTGGCGGGATGCTGCACAGTGCCAAATCTTCCCCTGCCCATGCCGGTTTGTTATGCGCGCTTCATCGCCGGGCTTGGCAGTTGCGTGCCTTTGAACGCGAGCATGCGGCTGTGGCAGAGCGGCAAAAACAACGGATATGCGGCGCCCCGCTCTTGATGCCGCGTTCGTCACATAGGCTGCCTGGCTCTGTTTGCGGGCCGGATCAACGGTGGCAAAATCCACAGCGCTTTTGCGGCAGACCCGTGCGCCGGCCCACCCTCACCACAGGAATTTTCATGCGTCTGCGCCATATCGAAGTTTTCAATGCGGTGATGCTGACCGGCAGCGTCACCGGGGCGGCCCGCCTGATCAACGTCACCCAGCCGGCAGTCAGCCGGCTGCTCCAGCATGCCGAATTGCAGCTGGGTTTTGCCTTGTTCCAGCGCAACAAGGGCCGTCTGTCAGCCACGTCGGAGGCGCTGACGCTGTATCCGCTGATTGAGCAACTCTTTGCCCAGCTCGATGAAGTCCAGCGCCTGGCCGGCAACCTGAAAGCGGGCGGCGGCGCACGGGAACTGCGGATTTTGACCGTGCTGGCGCTGAGTTACGAAATTTTGCCGCAGGCGATCAAGCGTTTTCGCCTCAAGCATCCGGCGGTCCCGATCAGCGTGCAGGCCCTGCATTCGCCGCAGATCGTTGCGGCGCTGGTACGGCAGGAAGCGGATGTGGGTTTTTTGTTCAGCCCGCTGGCGCATCCCGCACTGTCTTACGTGCCGCTGGCCGAAGGCCGCATGGTTTGCGTTGCACCCAAGGGTCTGCTCCCAGGCCCGCTTTGCGCCACCGGGAGCGCCGCACTGTCTGACCTGGCCGGCTTGCCGGTGATCGGCCTGGATGTGTCCGATCCTATCGGCCGCAGCCTGAGCCTGGCCTGCCGGGAGGCCGATGTCGGCCTGCAGTTCGGCATCACGGTGCAAACCTACCATTCGGCGCTGGCACTGGCCCACCACGGCCTGGGCATCGCCATCATCGACAGCTGCAGCGCCATGTCGGCCGACCTGTCACGGGTTGATGTGCTGACCCTGGACCCGCTCATCGCTGTGCCGGTCAAGGCCGTGCTGCCAATGGCCCGCCCCGGCTCGGTCGCGGTGCGGGCATTCGTGCGCTGCTTTGAGCTGGCGCTGGCCGAGGCAAGGTGACTACACGCAGCACTGTCATTGCGGCGTATTCGTTTTGCTTATGGCGTAAGGGTAAAAATGAATGGTGTGGTTTTAATGCCGATTCCTACACTAGCGTTGCCTGTTCTTGCTACGTATCCATTTTTTGAAAGTAATGCCATGAAAACCTCGCTCGTGATGACCGCAGCCTTGCTCGGTGCCGCCCTGTCAGCCACTGCCGACGCCCAAACCCTGAAAAAAGTGGCTGACGCCAACAAGATCACCGTTTCGTACCGGGAAGCATCGGTGCCCTTCAGCTACCTGATCGGTTCGTCCAAGTCGGTCGGCTTTTCAGTGGACCTGACCGAAGCCATCGTGGACGACGTGCGCAAGAAGCTCAAGAAGCCCAATCTGGAAGTGGCCTATATGCCGGTCACGTCGCAAAACCGTATCCCGCTGCTGGTCAACGGCACCTACGACATCGAATGCGGCTCGACCACCAACAACTCGACCCGCGCCAAGGATGTCAGCTTTGCCGTCAACCACTTCTACACCGGCACCCGGCTGCTGACCAAGAAAAGCTCAGGCATCAAGAATTATGCGGACCTGGCCGGCAAGGCGGTTTCCAGCACCACCGGCACCACCAATGCGCAGGTGATCCGCAAATACAGCGCCGACAAGAAACTCGACCTGCAGCTCATCCTGGGCAAGGACCATGACGACTCGCTGCTGCTGGTGGAAAACGACCGGGCGCTGGCCTTCGCGATGGATGACATCCTGCTGTTCGGCCTGATGGCCAACGCCAAGAATCCGGCGGCGCTGGAAGTGGTGGGCGATTCGCTGCAGGTCGAGCCCTATGCCTGCATGGTGCGCAAGGATGACCCGGAGTTCCAGAAGCTGGTCGATGGCACCATCACCCGGCTGATGAAGTCGGGCGAGTTCGAGAAGATGTACGCCAAGTGGTTCATGTCGCCGATTCCACCCAAGGGCGTGAACCTGAACCTGCCCATGAGCGAGCAGCTCAAGGCCAACCTCAAAAATCCAAGCGCCGCGCCAGCGATGTAAATCCACGAGCCTGGCGATGGCCGGACGGTGGCGCCGTCTTGCCGGGCCAGGCCCATCTTGCTGCCGCGCTGCCCCGCCAGCGTTGGCGGTTTTTAAAAAACGTCATCCAGCCCGTCAGGCGCATCAGGCGCCGGACAGCCGCTGCACGCCTGCCGCCTGGCCCTGGCGTGAACCTGAGAGAAATTCGCAGATGAGCAAGACCCGCGTGGTAGGTATTCTCGGCGGCATGGGGCCGGCGGCAGGGGCTGATTTCGTCCGGCTGTTCGTGCGGGCTTGCGCCGAGCAGATGCGCAGCCACGAGATTGAAATTTCCGACCAGGCTTACCCGGAGCACTGGCTGGCGCAGCTTCCGCTGCCGGACCGCAGCCGGGCGCTGGACTTGCCGGGCCTGGGCAGCCACCAGCCCCTGGAGCCGATGCTGCAGGCGCTGGGGCAACTGGCCGCCTTGGGCGCGACCTCCGTCGCGCTCGCCTGCAACACGGCGCATGCCTGGCATGGCCCGCTGCAAGCACGGTTTCCGCAGATGGAAATCCTGCATGTCGCCCGTGAGGTGGCCCGTGCGCTGGCCGCGCGCGGCATCCTGCGGGCAGGGCTGCTGGCCACCGAAGGCACCTATCGCACCGGGCTGTACGACCAGGCGCTGCAGCAGGCCGGCCTGCAATGCGCCACCCCTGGCGCGGCAGACAGGGCGCGGCTGATGCAGGGCATTTACCAGGGGGTGAAGGCGGGCAACATGGCATTGGCGCGAGAGTGCTTTTCAGACGTTGCCCGGTCAATGGCCGGGCAGCATGGCGTGACGACGCTGATCCTGGGCTGCACCGAAATTCCGCTGGCGCTGGATGCATCGGCAGGGCTGGCGGGGCTGGAGCTGGTCGATCCGGCTGCCTTGTTGGCGCGAGCCCTGGCTGCGCGGGCCTATGCGGCCAGCAGCTGATCGGCGCCAAACCATTGCCCCTGTGCAGGTTGCTACTGAATTCATAGCTGCTTGCGCACTGTCTACCTGCGCCATAGGCGTGTTTGATGCTTGAAAGTTGTCTTCTGGTTAAAACAAGCGCGCTTCAGTCAGCCGATGCGCTCCAGCGGTTGCCCCAGCCGGTGTCCTGCGCTTTGTCCAGGCTGCGCCGGTCGCGCTTGGTGGGCCGGCCGTGCTCCAGGCTGCTGGCCGGCTCATTGTTCAGCCGCCTGTGCTCGGCGGCCTGGGCCCTGAGCGCCACGCTTTCCTGGGTTTCTTCATACAGCTGCTGGGCCACCGGCGCCGCGCCGCGCTGGCTGCTGATGCCGCGCACCAGCACCGTGCGGCTGACCACGCCCTGGCGCAGCGCCACCGTGTCGCCGGGCTTGACCTCGCGCGACGGCTTGACCTCCAGGTCGTTGACCTTGACGCGCCCCTTGTCGATTTCCTCGACCGCCAGCGAACGGGTCTTGTAGAACCGGGCGGCCCAGAGCCATTTGTCGATACGCAATTTATCCATCAATTTCCTCCTGAATGAATATTTTGAACCAGCGGCAGGCGCACCGTGGCATCAAGCCCGGTCACCCTGCCGTGATCCAGGCGATTTTCCAGCGCGATGCCGCCGCCCAGCGCCAGCGCGATTTCCCGGCAGATCGCCAGTCCTAGGCCGGAGCCGTGGCGCGTGTCGCCGGCTGAAAACGGCTGGTACAGCCTGGCGGCCAGTTCGGCCGGTATGCCGGGGCCGCTGTCGCTGATGCGCAGCGCGGCATGGCCCAGCTCGTGCGCGAGATGCACCGTCAGGCTGCCGCCCGGCGGCGTGTGCTTGATGGCGTTGTGCAACAGGTTGCGCGCCAGCTCGCCCAGCATCCATTCATGCGCCGCCACGAAGGCCGGCCGGATGTCGATGCCGAAGTCGATGTCTTTCTGGGCAATCAGCGGCGACACATCGAGTGCGACCTGGCGCACCACCTGCGCCAAGTCGATGGCCGGCTGGCCGGGCTGCTGGCGCAGCTGCTCGACCTTGGCCAGCGACAGCATCTGGTTGGCCAGCAGCGTGGCCCGGTCCACCGTCTGGCTGATGTCGGCCAGCGCTTCCTGCGCGTCCTGGTCGCCATGCAGGGCCGACTGCACCTGCACCTTCAGCACCGCCAGCGGCGTGCGCAGCTGGTGGGCCGCGTCGCGCACAAAGCGTTTCTGGTGTTCCAGCAAATGCCGCAGCCGCTCCATCACTTCATTGGTTGCCTCGACCAGCGGCAGCAGCTCGCGCGGCGCATCGGGCGCGCTGATGGCGGTCAGGTCGCCTTCCGTGCGCGCCTGCAGCTCGGCGCTGAGCCGGCGCACCGGGCGGGTGGCGCGCTGCACCACGACGATGACGACCAGCGCAATCACCGCCAGCAGCAGCGCCTGGCGCCAGAGCGTGTCGAACAGTATCTTGCGCGCCAGGGTGGTGCGCAGCTCCAGGGTTTCGGCCACCTGGATCACCGCCATGGCGCGTCCTGCAGGACTCACCACCGGCTGCAGCAGCACCGCCACGCGCACCGCCTCGCCCTCGAAGCGGTCATCGTAGAAATCCACCAGCGCCGCATAGGGCGGCTTGGGGCCAATGCGGCCGCGCCAGAACGGCAGCTGCTCAAACCCCGACACCATCTCGCCGCCCAGGCTGGACACCCGGTAGAACAGGCGGCTCTTGTTGTCGGCCTCGAAGGCTTCCAGCGCGGCATACGGCACCGTGACCCGCAGCCGGGAGTCGTCGTCATAGCCGCTCACGTCGAGCTGCTCGCCGATTGATTTGGCCGACGCCAGCAAGGTGCGGTCATAAGCCGTGTTGACAGCGCCCAGCGCCTGGCCGTACAGGCCGACCGTGTTCATGATGACCAGCAGGCCGACCGGCAGCAGGATGCCCAGCAGCAGGTAGCGCCTGAGCGAGACTGCCCTGGCGCTTTTCACCCCGGCCTGGCCGACTGCGCGGACTGCCGCGCCGCCAGCACCCGCATCGGACGATTTCACAAGGTTCTGTTGCCCCGTCATTGGCAGCGCTGGCCTTGGTGGCGGCTCATGCATCGACCTTCAGCAAGTAGCCCAGCCCGCGCAGCGTGACCAGGCTGACACCGGTGCCGACCAGCTTCTTGCGCAGCCGGTACACCACCACCTCGACGGCTTCATACTGCACCTCGGCTTCGCCCGGAAACACCAGCTCGAACAGCTTTTCCTTCAGCACCGCGTGGCCCGGCTTGACGATGAGCGCCTGCAGCAGCGCCTGCTCGCGCGGCGTGAGTTCAAGCACCAGGCCCTGGTGGTAAATCACGCCGCTCTCTTTTTCATAGCGCAATCCGCCCGCCATCGTTGCGCCAGCGCCCGATTCGCTGCTTGAGTTGAGGCGCCGCCGGCCCAGCGCCCGCAGCCGCGCTTCCAGCTCGTCCAGGTCAAAGGGCTTGGGCAGGTAGTCGTCGGCCCCCAGGTTCAGGCCGACGATACGGTCGCCCACGGTGCCGCGCGCGGTCAGGATCAGCACCGGCGTTTTCAAGCCCTGGCGGCGCGCCTCGGCCAGCACCTGCAGGCCGTCGAGTCCCGGCAGGCTGAGGTCGAGCACCACCACATCGGGCTGCACAGCCAGCCACTGGCCAACTGCCAGCCGGCCGTCGGTACAGGCGAAAACCTCCATGCCGCGCCGGCTCAGGGCGCGCTGCAGGGCGGTTTGCATGGAGGCATCGTCTTCAATCAGCAGCAGTTTCAGGGTCGGGGTCATGGGTGGACATTAGCACTTTCCCCTAGGTTTGCAGACAGCGGTTTGACAGCAAGAGGGTGCATCATCAAACTTGTTCTTACCCCTATAAGGAGACACTCATGCGTCGCGACACCTTTTTGAAATCCATGGCGGCCCTGGCTGCTGCCGGTAGCTTCCCGATGTCGGCTTTTGCAGCCGGCGCCAATGTAAAAATGATGATTCCCGCCAATCCGGGCGGCGGCTGGGACACCACCGGCCGCGCCCTGGGCAAGGCGCTGACCGATTCTGGCGCGGCCTCGACCGTGAGCTATGACAACAAGGGCGGCGCCGCCGGCGCCCTGGGCCTGGCCCAGTTCGTCAACGGCAGCAAGGGCGACCCGAACGCCATCATGGTGATGGGTGCGGTCATGCTGGGCGGCCTGATCACCGGCAAGCCGCCGGTCAGCCTGACCCAGGCCACGCCGATTGCCCGCCTGTCGAGCGAATACAACGTGTTCGTCGTGCCCGCCAGCTCGCCCTTCAAGTCAATGAAGGAAGTGATCGAGCAGCTCAAGAAAGACCCCGGCAGCGTGAAATGGGGCGGCGGTTCGCGCGGCGCCACCGAGCACATTGCCGCCGCCATGATCGCCCGCGAGGTCGGCGCGGACCCGGCCAAGATCAACTACGTCGCCTTCCGGGGCGGCGGCGAAGCCACCGCCGCCATCCTGGGCGGCAACGTGTCGATTGGCGGCAGCGGCTACAGCGAGTTTTCCGAATACATCAACACCGGCAAGATGCGGGCGCTGGCGGTCACGTCCGACACCCGGCTGCCCGGCGTCAACATTCCCACGCTCAAGGAGCAGGGCATCAATGTCGTCATCGGCAACTGGCGCGGCGTCTATGGCGCGCCCGGCATCACGCCGGCCCAGCGCCAGGAACTCACCGACATGATCCTGAAGGCCGTCAAGTCCAAGAGCTGGATGGAAGCGTCCCAGAAAAACAACTGGACCGCTGCCGTGCTGACCGGCCCGGCCTTCGACAAATTCGTTGACGACGACTTTGCCAGCCTGCGCGCCACCATGGTCAAGTCCGGCATGGTCTGAACCTGCTCCTGCGGGCAGTTTTTCTTCCTTTTTCTGAAGGAAGGCAGGGGACGCGGGCTTTGCAGGCCCGCTGTCCCTTTTTCCACTCCACGGCCTGACGTTGCTCGACAGCAGATTTGCCGATGGGGTAGCGGCTGGCGGCAGCCGCCAGCCAGGCTCCATTCCCGGCTTCTTTCTCTGCAGGGAAAGAAGACAAGAAGGTAACAAGCGATGACACAACCAAAAAATCCATTCCTGTTTCAGACGCTTGTCGGCATCGGCGTTTTGCTGATCGGCCTGGGCCTGGCCTTCGGAGCCTTCAGCATTCCGTCGGCTGCCGGCTATGGCGGCGTCGGCCCGAACTTCCTGCCCTGGGTGGTGTCGCTGTCGCTGCTGGTCTGCGCCGGTTTCATCATCTGGGAATCGCTCTCCGGCGGTTTTCGTGCGATGGACGAGTCCGGCGATGGCCCGGCGCCGTACTGGCTGGGCTTTGCCTGGATGTCGGCGGGCCTGCTGGCCAACGCGGCGCTCATCACCACCATCGGCTTTATCTTCAGCTGCACCCTGTGCTTCGTGCTGGCGGTGCAGGGCCTGAAAAGCGCCGAGGGCCGCACGGATCGCGGGCCTGCGGTCTGGCTGAAGGACACGCTGATAGGCATGGCGATTGCCGCCCCGGTTTTCTGGATGTTCACCCAATTCCTGGCCATCAACCTGCCAGGCCTCACCTCGACGGGATGGCTCTAAATGGATATCTTCAACCAATTGCTGCTGGGCTTCGCGACGGCGGCCACGCCGATCAACCTGGTCTGGTGCTTCGTCGGCTGCGCCCTGGGCACCGCCATCGGCGTGCTGCCCGGCAT
>JAQGNK010000391.1 GCA_028291905.1 Polaromonas sp. | reverse complement strand
GATGCCTTGCAACCCGCATGGATGCTAGGTCTCACTGTTCAGAGTATCAATTTGTTCTCCCATCTGTTCCCCCGCTTTTCCATTTGATGAACCTCCTTGGCTCAAGGCTGTGTTGGGCTTTATTGTTACTAGAAAGGTCTTGGCTTGCTGCGACATGTGAGAACGCTGCTTGGCATTGCCCGTTCCCATCGGCTCACTCAGACCTTTACCCTCCCTGCTTTCTTACCGCGGCACGCCTCTTGCATAAACGCTTTAATCATGAAAGACCTGGCTTACGCCGTGATTTGTGTGGCGCTGTGCATCCCGACAGGCGTGGTCCTGGGCGACCTGGTGCACGACAGCGAATGCGTTCATCAGCGCCTGGTGTGTTGACATGGACATCAGCACGAAAATCATTGCCGCGCTATGGCTGGCAGTGACCCTGCCTTGATTTCACGTACAGCAAGAAGTTAAAAACTTCACCTGTAAGGGGAAATCGAGATGCAAGATAGAAAAACGCCCAAGCGGCAGTAAACGGACGAGTTCAAGACCGAGGCGGCAAGACTGGGCGAATCGGTCGGGCTCATGAAGCGGCGCGCCACCTTGGCCTAGAGCGCAGCCATCGACCAGCAAAAAGCCGTTTCTGGCCAGTTACTGGTCTCTCCAACCCAAATGCTACTGCAGCCACGAGAGCACTCCATGATTCCCAAGTTCAACAGAAAATTGACGATGCGAAAAACAGAATCGCTGTTGCTGCTCTGGCTGGTCGCCTGCGTATTGCCAGCGCTGCTGGTCGGCTGAGCAACCCCAACGCCACGCCTTCAGGATGTGGGGGCAGTGGTGATGGCGCCCAGGCCGCAGATCCCGCCCGTGCCGGAGGTGGTGCAATAGACACCCCCGAAGCCGGGCTTTTTTGAACGAGCTTACTGAGCTACTTTTCGAGCAAGGCCGCACTGCCGACACCGTCAACATCGCTTACGCCAGCTAACGTGCCGACGCCTTGAACATTCGGCAGGTGCTGCAGCAAGCCCGCTGGCCATGTGGCTATTGCTGTGGGGGCGCTGGCTACCCAAGCCACCACCGACGAAAAGGAATGCTTGAGCGAGCCGCCATCATCGAAGCCTGCAGGCCTACCGCGCCAGACTCAAATCGCAGTTCAAGCTGCTCAAGGCTGCAGCGGTCGAGCACTGCATGGCAAGGTAGTAGGGCAAACGACTACTTATCAATTAGTGAAGCTCTTCAGTAGCATCCTTAGTAAAAATCCTGGGAATTGGGCACTTTTGACTACACCCTGTAGGAGTAACGCCTACTAGATGCTCATCCATTGATTAGGCAATCTAGTATGAATGAACAAACTAGAAGCAATTGCCCAAAAGGTACCGATGAGCCTTGCAATGCTCCAAGCAGCGCGTGATCTTGAAAAAGAAGCTGTGCATACTGAGCGCCAGCTCTACCTTTTGCTGATGGATAAGGTCAGCATTTACAAGCAAAGTGAAGGTTCTATAAGCAGAAGCGATTTATTGCTGCAATGGAAAGCAGCGATGCAAAAAAGAATAGAGATTGCAACTTACTGTACTAACTTGGCAAAATCTGCGCTGCCTTTGCGCGAGCAACTGCCGCTATTTGACCATCCTCTCACTGCCGAGGTGCTGATTAAGTACAACATGAATGCCAGCGCGGTGACTGAGCGTATCAAGCTGATCATTCAGCATTTGGGATGTGGCGGGCGCGCCAACAGTGCTGTTTCGAGAATAAATTCATCAAGCAGTGCGATGCGCTGGTGATCTGCTGAAGAAACCGTGGACGCTTTGCACGTCAGAACCAAAGCCCAGGGTCTGCAGCACCGCCCGCAAGGTGTTGTCACTGATGGGCCGGTCGTGGCTGCGTTCACCATGAAAGACCAGCGCGCCGTGCCCCGTCAGCGGGTGCAGCCTGCGCAAAATCTCCACGTCCCGCGTGGGCAGTGGTACCAGATGCTGTGGGCCAGTTTCCTTGCCATGTTTGCGACGCTTCATCCGCATGGCCGGAATTGTCCAAAGGGCTGCGTCTAGGTTAACTTCTGCCCATGCCATGCCGCGTAGCTCACCGGGGCGTTGAAACAAGATGGGTGCGAGTTGCAGGGCTGCCCGGACGATTGGACCGCCCTGGTAGCCACGGATGGCCCGGATCAGCCCACCCACCCACCTTCACCGGATCAGTGAGGACAGCAAAGTGTTTGCCGCAGTGCTGCTTTAGGGTGCCGCGAAGTCTGCTGTCACGTCACGTTTCGCCTGAGCCGTCGCCACCGCATAGCGCCAAACCTGCCCTGCCGTGGCCAGCACCCGGTGCGCCACGTCCAGCGTCCCGCGTTGCTCCACCAGCCGTATAACACCTAGCAGCCCGAGTGGCTTAATCTCGCCGATGTGGCGAGTTGCAAAGTATGGAAAGAGGTCTTTTCAAGGTTGCGCTTTCCTCGGATGGCGTAATGACTGCTCCAGTCACCTTGCTTCATGGAAAACCACTCCAGCGCGGTTGCTGCCCAGCGACATGCGCCCCTCCTTGCCATCCTTGGGATATTTCCAGAACCAGCGCTTTGAGCCGGCGGGGCTCACTTCAAGGTACAGTCCGCCAGAGCAAGCCAGCCGAGCCCGAGTCTTGTCTGCTGGACAGGTTGCGTTTTTGCATTCAGCATCTGTCAACATGAGGGAACAGCTCCACGGGGTAAGGGAACATTTACCCCCAAAGCCCGGTTTACTCCCACCCGTTCCCCCGCTTTGTGGTGCATGTCAATGTCGGGCTTTGTACGCCATTGCAGCGTAAGTGACTGATTCGCCAATGAAAATGGCCGCTAGGAATACATCCCTAGCGGCCGTTAGATCAAATGATGGTCGGAGTACAAGGATTCGAACCTTGGACCCCCTGGTCCCAAACCAGGTGCGCTACCAGACTGCGCCACACTCCGACAAGTTGATTATTATAGTGCGAAAAATTGCGCTCAAAGTCTGACGCCCACTTTTTTTCAAGCCTCCGTGGGCTTCCCGTTTTGAAAGCCGGGCCCCTGATGATGCAGTTGCAAAAAATATAATTTTTGCCAATTCAATCGACAACACCACCCCGGAAGACCGTGCAATGAAACTCAATATCCTGGTAGGCAGTGCGACAGGCACTGCAGGGCTTGTCGCGCAAGCCATTCAACTTCACTGCGTTGATCTGGTGAGCGATATACGCATTGAATTTATGGACGGGCTGGACATCAATGTTCTTGCTGCTGAAGAAGCCCGCAACGCCCTCTACCTTGTGTGCATTTCCACCTACGGCGCTGGCGATGTTCCAGACAATGCCCAGGCACTTTATGACTCGCTCGCTGCCCAGCCCCGCTTTCTGGGCCATGTGCTTTACGGCGTGCTGGCCTTGGGTGACAGCTGCAGCCATCAGCAGACCTTTTGCTTTGGCGGAAAAAAATTTGACGAGCGATTGCAAGACCTGGGCGCAAGGCGCCTGGGGGAAATCTGCTGCCTCGATGACGCAAGCGGTATTTCACCCGAGGCCGCCGGCGCCCAATGGTGTAGCCAATGGCTGAAAGATTTTTCTTCGCAAGCCGCCGTGCAGGCGTGTGGATGACAAGATCAACCGCGCTCCAAGCCAGCGCGCCAAGCTGGCGCCTCAAGTACCCAACATTTGACTCGACCGAGCCGTTCAACGGGTCAAATTTACTTTACAGGTAAACAATTTAATTCTAAAGCTCGGGTTTTACACTAGGCGAGGCAAGTCCTTGCTATCCTATTATTTGCCTCATACCTGTTCATCCTTAAAGGAACCCTCATGTCCACCCGTCGCCTGGTCCTTACCCGCAGCGCTGCCGTCATTGGCGCGGCCTCTGCCGGCTTGCTGCTGCCTGAAATTGTTCGCGCCCAGTCGGGCAAGGTTCGCGTTGGCTTCATGCTGCCCTACACCGGCACCTTCAGCCAGCTCGGCGTGGCGATTGAAAACGGCTTCAGGCTGGCCATCAATGAACAAGGCGGCAAGCTCGGCGGGCGCGAGATTGAATACTTCAAGGTCGATGACGAATCCGAGCCTTCCAAAGGCATTGAAAACGCCAACAAGCTGGTGCAGCGCGACAAGGTCGATGTGCTGATCGGCACCGTGCATTCGGGCGTCCAGATGGGCATCCAGAAAGTTGCCCGCGACAGCGGCGTGCTGTGCCTGATTCCCAATGCCGGGGTGCATGCCGCCACGCGCGCCCTGTGCGCGCCCAATGTGTTTCGCACCTCCTTCAGCAATTCGCAGCCCACCCGCGCCCTGGGCCAGGTGATGGTGGCCAAGGGGCACAAGAAAGCTGTCTGGATCACCTGGAAATACGCAGCCGGCGATGAAGCGTTCGAAGGCTTCAAGGAAAGCTACACCGCAGCGGGCGGCACCATCGTCAAGGAAATGGGCCTGCCCTTTCCGAATGTTGAATTCCAGGCGCTGTTGACCGAAATCGCCGCCTTGAAGCCCGATGCGGTGGCCTGCTTTTTTGCCGGTGGCGGCGCCGCCAAGTTCATCCGCGACTATGCGGCGGCTGGCCTGAAGGGCAAGATTCCGCTGTACGGATCGGGCTTCCTTACCGAAGGCGTGCTGGATGCCGCCGGTCCTGCCGCCGACGGTATTGTGACCACCATGCACTACAGCGATTCGCTGGACACGCCGCGCAACAAGCAGTTCCGCCTCGACTATGCCAAGGCCTTTCGCAGCCAGCCCGATGTGTATGCGGTGCAGGGCTATGACACCGGCCTGCTGCTCATCCAGGGCGCCAATGCCGTCAAGGGCGACCTGTCGGCAAAACCGGCCCTGTACAAGGCCATGGAAGGCGCCACCATCGACAGCCCGCGTGGCAAGTGGACCATGAGCAAGGCGCACAACCCGGTGCAGGACATTTACCTGCGCGTCGTCGAGAACAAGGAAAACAAGGTGACCGGCATCGCCGCCAAAGCCCTGTCCGACTCCGGCGTCGGCTGCAAGATGACCTGAGCGCCTCAACCCAGCGCAACGGGAGGTTTTTCAGCCTCCCGTTTTCATGCGGCTTCACCCGGCCACACCAGACCTGATAAGACCTGCTCTTTAGCCCGCATGCCGCCATGCTTGCCAACCAGGCGCCTTGCCCTGCCGTGTTCTATCCTTACCACCCATGAACCTCACCACCTACTTCCTTTACCTGGCCGCGGTTGCGCTGCTGGTCTGCTCGCCCGGCCCCACCATGCTGATGTGCATGACCACCTCGCTCAACCACGGGCCGCGCCCTGCGCTGATGTCTGCAGCCGGCAGCGTCAGTGCGGTGCTGGGCGTCATGCTGCTTTCAGCCTTGGGGCTGGGCGCCCTGCTGGCGGCTTCCGAAACCGCCTTTACCGTCGTCAAGGTGGCTGGCGCGGCTTACCTGATCTGGCTGGGCGTCAGGACCTTTCGCAGCGAGAGCGGCGAGTTGCAGGTTGGTGAAAAAACCGCCATGCCGGCAGATGCAGGCGCGCCGAGGACGCGCCAGTCGTTTTTCCTGCGCGGCTTTCTGGTCGGCGCGAGCAACCCCAAGGCACTCCTGTTCTTTGCGGCCTTCTTCCCGCAGTTCCTGGACCCGGCCGCACCGTTCGCGCCTCAGTTCGCGGTGCTGGCAGCCACCTTTGTGGCGTGCGAGTTCACCGTGCTGACGCTCTGCGCCATGGGCGTTGCGCGGATGGCGCCGCTGCTGCGCTCCAGCCGGGCGGTGCGCTGGATCAACCGGCTATCGGGCGGACTTTTCACGGCGATGGGCGGCCTGCTGCTGCTGATGCGCCGCCAGGCCTGAACCGGTTGCCGATCATGGACTTGGCAAACTTCTTCATCCAGTTGCTCAACAGCGTGCAGTACGGCCTGCTGCTGTTCATGCTGGCAGCCGGCCTGACGCTGATCTTCGGCATCATGGGCGTGGTCAACCTGGCGCACGGCAGCTTCTACATGCTGGGCGCCTACCTCGCCTGGTGGCTGTCCAGCCGCACCGGCAGCCTGACGCTCGCGATCGTCGGCGGCGCCGTCCTGTCGGTGCTGTTCGGCCTGGCGCTGGAACGGCTGCTGTTCCGGCACTTCTACCACCGCAGCCACCTCGACCAGGTGTTGCTCACCTTCGGACTGATCTACATG
>JAQGNK010000362.1 GCA_028291905.1 Polaromonas sp. | reverse complement strand
CGCTTTGTTCCAGGCGGCATTAGACGCCGCGCCCAGGCCGCTCCCCACCGGCGCCAGCCAGCATGAAGTCAGCGGCCAGTCGCTCAAGGTGACGCTGGCCGGCCTGCCCGCCGCGCTGCGGGGCCAGACGCTGGCGCTATTCCCGGAAACCGCCGGCATCATCGAGCCGGCCGGCGCCTGGCAGCAGGCCTGGAGCGGCGCGGTCTGGACGGCGCAGCTGCCGCTGTCAAGCCAGCGCACCGACAGCCCGGCGCAGCTGCCGCTGGTGGTGGCCTACGGCAATGCGGCTTACCGCATCGAGGCGCCGGTCAAGGGCGACTGGCCGGCGGCGGCGCCGGTGGCCACGGTGCCTGCGGCGCTGCAAGCTGCGCTGAAGGCCAACGCATCGGCTGCGCCGGCCGGCGGCGCATCGTCTGGCGCAGCCGGTTTGGCCCCTGCGCCGGCGGTGCCATCGGCGCCGCTCGGCCTGCTGGCCGCCCTGCTCGGCGCGCTGCTGGGCGGGCTGATCCTGAACCTCATGCCCTGCGTGTTCCCGGTGCTGGCGATCAAGGTGGTCGGCTTCGTGAATGAAAAGAGCCAGGCCACCCGCCTGGCCTCGGGGCTGGCCTACAGCGCCGGCGTGGTGCTGTCCTTCCTTGCGCTGGGCGCCCTGCTGCTGGGCCTGCGGGCGGCGGGCGACCAGCTCGGCTGGGGCTTTCAGCTGCAAAGCCCGGCGGTGGTGGCCGCGCTGGCGGCGCTGTTCACCCTGATGGGCTTGAGTCTGGCGGGGGTCTTTGAATTCGGCAGCCTGGTGCCCGGCCGCATCGCCGGCGCCCAGGCCAAGAACCCGGCGGTCAACGCCTTCCTGTCGGGCGTGCTGGCCACCGCCATCGCCTCGCCTTGCACCGCGCCGTTCATGGGCGCGTCGCTGGGCTATGCGGTCGGCCTGCCGGCCGGGCAGGCGCTGGCGGTGTTCGCGGCCATCGGCATCGGCATGGCACTGCCCTACCTGCTGGCCAGTGCGGTGCCGGCGGTGGCCCGCGCCCTGCCCCGGCCCGGCGCCTGGATGGTGACGTTCAGGCAGCTGATGGCGTTCCCGATGTTCGCCACCGTCGCCTGGCTGGTCTGGGTGCTGGGCCAGCAAAGCGGCATCGACGGCGCGGGCGCGCTGCTGGCGCTGCTGGTGCTGCTGGCGCTGGCCGCTTGGTCGTTCAGCCTGCGCGGCGCGGCCGGCCGGGCGCTTGCTATTTTTTCAATAGCTGCCTGCGCAGGCGGCACATGGGCCATCGGCGCAAATGTCATCAAACCTATGGCTGCGCCGGTGACGGCGGCCTCGGCCCGCTGGCAGGACTGGCAGCCGGGCCGGGTCGAGCAGCTGGCGGCCGGCGGCCAGAGCGTGTTTGTCGATTTCACCGCCGCCTGGTGCGTGACCTGCCAGTACAACAAGAAAACCACGCTGGCCAATGCATCCGTGCTGGCCGCGCTGGACGCCAAGAACGTCGCGCTGCTGCGCGCCGACTGGACCCGCCGCGATCCGGCGGTGACGAAAGCGCTGGCCGAACTGGGCCGCAGCGGCGTGCCGGTCTATGTGCTGTACACACCGGGGCGCGCGCCGGTGGTATTGTCCGAAATCCTGTCGGTGAGCGACATGCAGGCCATGCTGGCCAGGCTGTGACGGCCCCTGGCCCGGCCCGCAGGCGCTCGCCCTTCCGAACCATCGCCATCAGGAGACATGCCATGAGCAGTTCCATTCCCCATGCCGAACGCATTCCGCACATCCTCAACCACTGCCGCACGATTGCCGTGGTCGGCCTGTCGCCCAAGCCGCACCGCGCCAGCTTCGACGTGTCGCGCTACATGCAGGCGGCAGGCTACCGGATCATTCCGGTCAACCCGAACGCGACCGAGGTGCTGGGCGAAAAAGCCTATGCCAGCCTCACCGAAGCGGCGCGCCATGAAAAAATCGACCTGGTGAACTGCTTCAGGAACAGCGAGGACATTCCGCCCATCGTCGATGAAGCCATTGCCATCGGCGCCCAGGCGGTCTGGATGCAGCTGGGCGTGGCCCATGCCGCCGCCGCCGCCGCTGCCGACGCCGCAGGCCTGCTGGTGGTGCAGGACCACTGCATCAAGATCGACCACCGGGTGCTGGCGTCGAGCGGCCTGCTGCAGGCGCTGCCCGCGCGAGCGCAGGCGCAGGCCTCCTCGCTGTCGCGCTGAACCGTGCGGAAATGCTTCCTTCATGAATCCGATGGCCCGAGTTTGCAGCGGCCCTCAACGCCCATAAAGCATTCGGCAATGCTGCTGGCAGCGCTCATGCTGACGGCCTGCAGCGCGCCGGCGCCCACCACGCGCGGCGAAACCCAGGTGGCCCCGATCAGGCCGCCAGAGCTGGCCCAGTCGGACGTGAACCGCATGGCCACGCTGGGCATGCGCGACAACCTCGACAGCCTGCTGCGCATCGCCGACAAGCTCTACCGGCGCAACCCGGCTGAATGGCGCAAGGGCGGCACTGGCAGCCGCGAGGCCGCGCTGGCGCAGCTGCGCAAGGCGATGGACAGCCTGTCCTCCCAGCCTCTGCAGCCTGTCCAGTCCGCAGACTCCGGCCAGCCCGTTGCACCCGCTCAATCTGCTCCATCGACCCCGCCTGCCGGCCCCGCCGCCCCGCAGCTGCAGGGCAAGCGCGACATTGCCGCGCTGTCGCTGGCGCTGAGCCTTGACTTCACCGGCGACCGGGTGGCCGCCTTCGTGCTGGCCAGCGCCGACATGCTGATAACCGCCCACGGCGGCAAGGCCCAGCTCTACCTGATCGACAGCCTGGATGCCCAATACCTCTACAACGCGGCGCGCAACATCGAAATCGCCGTCTGGCTGCTGTCGAGCCGGCGTACCGCCACCGGCCAGCCGCTCTTGCTGGCCGACGAGATCACTGGCCCGGAGCGCAACCTGAGCTTCGAGCGCGAGTTCGGCAAGATCATCGGCCGCCTCGACCTGGTGGCCGAGATGGCGACCGAGAAATACCGGCGGGCCGTCATCAGCTATGTGCAGAATTTGGTGGGCGGCACGTTCCTGCAGTTCCTGCCGGTGCGGTGATCATTGAAAGCACCGTGTTCGCAACTTGAATTCCCTGCGTTTCAACATCCCCGGGGCTTGCCGTGTGCAAGGATGCTTATTTCACTGCCTGCGCCACGGCATTCAAGATTTCCTCCACTTCCTTGAAGTCGGCAGGCTTGGCCAGGTGATGGTCGAAACCCGCTTCCAGCGAACGCTGCCGGTCCGTTTCCTGCCCATAACCGGTCAGGGCCACCAGCGTGATGTGCTTTTGCATGGCATGCTGGCGAATTTTCCTGGCCACCTCCAGACCTGTCATCCCCGGCAGGCCGATGTCCAGCAACACCACGTCTGGCTGCCAGGCCAGGGCCGCTTTCAGCGCACTGATGCCGTCATACGCCATCCGGACCTCATGGCCCGACATTTCCAGCAGTATCCCCAGGGTCTGGGCCGCATCCTCGTTGTCATCGACAACCAGAACCTGGCAATGCTGGCTGGCAAGCGGAACCTGCTCGTTCAGGCGCAACGCCAGCGGCGGCTCCTCGCTCAAGAGCATCGGCAATCGCACGACAAACTCGCTGCCTTGCCCGAGCACGCTGTTCGCAGAGACGCTGCCGCCATGCAGTTCGACCAGGCGCTGCACCAGGCACAGGCCTATCCCCAAGCCGCCTTGGGAACGGTCCAGCGAGCGTTCGGCCTGTGTGAACAGATCGAACACGCGGGGCAACAGCTCGGCGGCAATGCCAATGCCCGTGTCCCGTACCCGCAGCACGGCGGTATCGCCTTCGGTCTGGACGCTCAGCATGATGCGGCCACCTTCGTCGGTGTATTTGGCAGCATTGGTGAGCAGATTCACCATCACCTGTTCCAGCCGGGCTGCGTCGGCGTGCAGCCAGACGGGTTGCTCCGGCAGCGACACGGTGAGTACATGGCGCTGCTGCGCGATCAGCGGCTGGACGGTTTCAATCGCCTGCTCCAGCAGGCCGCTGATCGCAATACGTTCGCGGCGAAGCTGAATCCGGCCGGTGGTGATGCGGGAAATTTCCAGCAGATCGTCCACCAGGTGATTGAGCCGACCGAGCTGGCGCTCGATGATGACGCGGGCCTGCTTTTGCAGCGGACTTTCGCCCGCCTGCAGGCGAAGCAGGTGCACGGCGTTGGAAATAGGCGCCAGCGGGTTGCGCAGTTCATGGCTGAGCATCGCCAGGAACTCATCCTTGCGCCGGTCCAGGTCGGCCAATACCTGGGCTTGTTCCAGTGTTTGCAGTTCCGCGTGCCTGCGCTCGGTGATGTCGTTGAAAATGATGGCGACCTTTCGGCTTTCAGGCCCGCCAATCCGAAACGTATAGAGTTCGAGCACGCACTTCTGGAGCGGATAGCTGCGTTCAATCCTTGTCGGGATGCCGGTGGTGCAAACACTGTCGTAAGTGGCGAACCATTCTTCGGGTTCGTCGGGCAGCATCTGGCGCATGGTTTTTCCGACAGCCCCGGCCATGCCAAATTGCGCCGTGAACGAAAAATTCACATCGGCATAGCGAAAATTCACCGGCTGCCCCGCCGCGACCTCGATTTTTTCGAGGACGCAAAAGCCGTCGTCGATTGAATTGAACAGATCACGGTAGCGCTTTTCGGATTCGCGAAGTTCTGCTTCGGCGGCTTTGCGCTTGATCAGCAAGTCATAACGCTCGATGGAGTTTTCAATGGCACGCGTTAAGCTTTCAGATGTGGACCAGCTTTTGCCGATGTAGTCCTGCGCGCCTGCACGTAGCATCCTGGGACCGTCAGCCCTGTCGGCGCCGTTCCACCCGGTAATGACCACCACCGGGCAGGGCGGCAAGTCCGTACCGCTGCACAAGGCAGCCAGCACTTCCAGCGCATTCATGTCGGGCAGGTGAAAGTCAAGCAGGATGCAGTCGAAAGGCAGCTCGTCTTGCCGGGCTTGCTGCTTGTGGCGAACTTCCCGCAAACCCTCCCTGCCCAGTTCGGCTTCAGTGAAATGGTAGCGCTGGCCTGAGCCGCGCAGCAGCATTTGGCGAAAGTCGGCACGGTCATCCGGGCTGTCGTCCACCAGCAAAATGCGGCGGATGCTGTTCATGGCCTGTGCGGCATGGGTTCGGTCGGCAAAAGCGCGGCGCCTAACCAGTAGCTGAAGATCTGCTGCAAAATTTTCAGGTGTGTTTCATGGTTGACCGGCTTGGTGTGGTACGCATTGACATGGTTTGCATAGCAAAAATCCACATCGCGCATGTTCGAAGATGTGCTCAGCACCACCATGGGTATGGCGCGCAGCTTGTCATCTTTTTTGACCTGTCTCAACACATCACGGCCATCGTCGCCAGGCATGTTCAGGTCGAGCAGCACAAAAGCCGGGAGGGGGCTGCGGCTATCGACGGACTCGTGCAACAGGCGCAGGCATTCGCCCCCGGAAGTCGCCCGGCGTATCGGGTGAAAGATTTCCGCATGCTGCACGGCCTCCAACACGGTTTCAAAATCATCATCGTTGTCCTCCACCACCAGAACATGAGATGTTCGGTTCATGGCCGTGCCCTCGCTCCGTCAGGCAAGGTGAAATAAAACGTGCTGCCCACGCCCGGCGTGGAATCCAGCCAGATCTGCCCCCCATGACGACTGACTACTTTTTTTACCACCGTCAAGCCGGCGCCGACGCCGCCGCCGAAATCATTGCGCCCATGCAGACGTTTGAACATCTGAAAGATTTGTTCAAAATGCCGATGTTCTATGCCAATGCCGTCGTCGCGCACGTAGTAAACAGTTTGTCCTGAGGCCTCCGGCGGGGCATTCGGAATCTGGCCCGGCTCGCCAGGCATCAAGTAGCCGATGTCGATGCGCGGCCGCGCCTGATGGCTGTACTTGAGCGCATTGCTGATGAGGTTGCTGAAGATTTCACGCACCCGCACTTCATTGCAATAAACCATGGGCAGCGGGCGAGCCAGTTCGATGGCGCAGGTGTCTTCACCTTGGCGCACACCCACCATCTCCAGCGCGTCGGCAAGCACTTGATTGAGGTCAACAGCCTCGAACTCCAGGAGTGTGCGGCCTACGCGTGAGAAATGCAGCAAGGAGTCCAGCAGGGCGTCCATGCGAAGCGTCAGGCGCATCAGGCTTTCAATGCGCTGCTGGTTCTCGGGCTCCAGGGCCTGGGCGCTTGCCATGATTTGATGCGCATAGCGGTGTATGCCGCGCAGCGGCTCCTTGAGGTCGTGCGAGGCCACATAGGCAAACGCATCGAGTTCTTCATTGCTGGTGGTCAGGTCAATGTTCAGTTCAGCCAGCCGCTCGGCACGCGACACCACCAGTTCCATCACCAGCAATCGCAGGTGCAGGGCGGCATCTACTTCCATCGCAGTCCACGGCAGCGCCCGCTCGCGCACCGACTCGACAAACAACTCGAACGAGCCGCGCGGCGTCAGGCGCGCGCCGTGCGCGCCGGTAGCCATGATCTTGTGATGCGGGTCGCCGGCCCAGTTGACGGTTTGCATGGTTTCCGGACGAAACCAGATGATCAGGTCTTGCTGCAGCCGCGATACACGCACTGCCAGCACGCCGCTGGCAACGGCGGCAATATCGGCCCCCGCCGGGTAGTCACGCGCCAAGGCATCGGTGGCATAGACCGGCTGCATGCTGGAGTCGAACTCGGCACGCTGGTTGAGCCATTCGGCCAATGCGTCGAGCTGCACATCCGTGGGCGTGCTGCCAACACACCACCACCGGCCCAGATGAAACAGTGCCGCTCCATCGGCCTGCATGGCGTCAAGCACGTTGGGCTGGCTGTTGAAAAGGGCCATCAGGTCGCCGTCTTGAGCAGCTTTGGCAATGAGCTGCTGGTGAACATTTTCCACCTTGAGGCGATAGGCCTGCTGCTCGATGTACTCGGTTGATTTGAGCTGGAGCGAAACCACCTGGGCCATCAGTTCGCAGGCAGCGCGCATCTGGTACGGAAAATGTGTCGGCGTGTATTGATGGCACACCACCAGCCCCCATAGCTTGCCATCCACCACAATTGGCATGACCAGCGTCGCCGCCACGCCCATGTTGGCCAGATACTCGGTGTACATCACAGAAGCGCCACGCAACGCGCAATGCGTCATGTCCAGCGGCTCGCCCGTGTCGGGGTTGGCCAGCGGCACCAGCTCAACCAGAGGGCCGGCAGCATTTTGCAGTGGGCGGATCCAGAGTTTCTTGAAAATGTCGCGGGCAGGCTGGGGTATGTCGGTGGCCGGGTAATGCAGTCCCAGCCAGCCTGGCAGGTCGTCCCGCTTGCTTTCGGCAAACACTTCGCCGTGGTCGTCCGCATGAAAGCGGTAGACCATCACGCGGTCCAGCCCGGTCAGGCCGCGCACTTCGGTGGCGACAAGATTGCAAAAGTCATTTAGGCCGATGGCAGTTTGCAGATGGCCGACCGCCGACTTGACGAGCGAGAAAAAGTCGCGCTCCGCATGAGGCGTCAGCCGTTCGGTCGCTTCGAATTCCAGGATGGCCACGCCCCCCAGGGTATGCACACTGACATCGAGCGCGGCCACCTGATCGCGCTCTGGCAGGGTAAAGGCATACAACACGCTGCGCTCCAGCGATTCGTGCTGCAGCATGTTGCGCAGACGCGCCTGCCGCTCTTCGCCCACGACGCGCGCGACGGGCTGCCCCAGCAAGGTTGCCGGTGGCTCGCCAAAAAAATGCGCGCTGTTTTCGCTGACCTGCAAGATTGTCAGGTCTTCCAAGCGAAGCACCAGCAGGGCGCCGTGATCCTGTATGCAGCCTGGCGTTTGTACTGGTTCGCTGTCGCAGGTGCTCAGACTGCTGCCATGGCGCTTGATGCTGTAGGCGCTGTTTGCCCAAGGCGTGGAGGCCGCATCGGGCAAAGGCTGGTTCATGAGATGGGACCTGTAGGCATCGGGACTTTGGGAAACACACATTGATCAATGTGTGTCGAATGTCTGGTTGACGCTGGCAACCATGTCATTGTCACTGGCTGTTTGCTCGGAGTAGCTTGTCAGGAATGCACAAAATGATGTCCAGCGGCTGTTTAAGCTGTTTCAAAAACATAATTTTGTATCGCCAACCTCTGTAACCATTTCATTATCATCGCTGGCGTTGCTTTTTGTACTTATAAGGCTACGCATTGGACAGGCAGCGCGGCGGATCGAGTCCGCTCGGAGCGTTTTGCCAAGCGGCGAAAACTGAGCATCATGGCAACCAGCCGGCATGATGCCACCCGGCAGCCGGTGCGCCGACAATAAGGCCTTTGCCCAGCCCCCCAGTTCCTTCAAGACACCCATGCCCCAGAACTACCTGCCCAAGGTCAAGAGCCAGTACGAATCCCTGCCCTACCCGCCGTGCAATCCGCAGGACGACAAGAAGCGGCTGATGATGACCTGGCTGGAAGACCTGCCGATGATCAACCACTACTGCTTTGCCGGCAGGCAGTCGTTCCAGAACAACTTTCGCGCGCTGGTGGCCGGCGGCGGCACCGGCGATGCGACGATCTTCCTGGCCGAGCAGCTGCGCTCGACCAACGCCGAGATCGTCCACCTGGACATGAGCCACGCCAGCATCGTGCTGGCGCAGGAGCGCGCCAAGATTCGCGGGCTGACCAACATCACCTGGGTGCATTACTCCTTGATGAGCCTGCCGGCGCTGGGCCTGGGCAAGTTCGACTACATCAACTGCAGCGGCGTGCTGCACCACCTGGCCGACCCAGACCTGGGGCTGCGGGTGCTGCTGAGCGCGCTGAAAGACGGCGGCGCCATCGGCCTGATGCTCTACGCCACCACCGGCCGCGCCGGGGTGTACCAGATGCAGTCGCTGCTGCGCATGGTCAACGGCGTCGATACGCCACAGGAAGCCGACGAGCAGCGCAAGCTGGCCAATGCCCGCGAGCTGCTGGCCAGCCTGCCGGCGAGCAACTGGTTCAGGCGCAGCGAAGACCTGCACCAGGACCACAAGATGGGCGACGCCGGCATCTACGACCTGCTGCTGCATTCGCAGGACCGCTCGTACACCGTGGGGGAGCTGTTCGACTGGCTGGGCGGCCAGCACGGGCTGCAGCTGCGCTTTTCAGATGTGCAGCGCGGCCGCTCGCCCTACCTGCCGCACATGGTGCTGGGCGCCAAGCCGCCGGCCATGGGGCCCGCCTTGCGCAAGCTGCCCCAGCGGCAGCAGTATGAAATGGCCGAGCTGATGATCGGCAACATCATCACCCATTCGCTCTACCTCAGCCAGGGCGCCGAGTGCACTGCGCCGTATGGCGACGCGACCTACATCCCGTTTTTCTACCATGAGCCGCTGACCGGCGAGCTGGCCGCGCAGGTGTTCGGCAGCAACAAGGGCCAGCCCTTCATGCTCAGGCACCAGCATTCGGGTGTGTCGGTGACGGTCAACCCCGGCAAGTACGGCGCAAAGATTTTGCGGCTGATCGACGGGCAAAGAAGCTTTGCCGACATCTTCGACCAGTTCCGCGCCGAGTGGCGGGGCCAGACCGCCGCGCCCGACAACGCTGCACTGTTCGCCGATTTCGCCGAGTCGTATGACACCTTGAACGCGCTGGAGCGGCTGCTGCTCAGGCACCCGCAAGCGACTGCCTGACGGCAGGGCAAGGCAGGATGGCTTGGCTGCGGGCCGGCGGCAAGCCCGCAAGACTGCCTGCTAGTGCGCCTGGGCAGCTGCCTGGCTATCGGGCGCCGCAGCAGCCACCCGGCCATGCTCCAGCAAGAAAATCAGCTCCTTGACGATGCCGTACATCAGCGCCCGGTCCCGGTTGGGATGGTCTGAACAATGCACCGT
>JAQGNK010000187.1 GCA_028291905.1 Polaromonas sp. | reverse complement strand
GCTGAAATTTTCAAAGCGCTGGCCGTCCTGCGCAAAGGCTTCGCGCAGATCGAAAGCCTTGCCGCGGGTTTCAAAATGGGCCTGCAGTGCGGCCCATGCAGCCGTCTTGTCGCAACGTGATGTGGTCATGAAAAAGCCTCCTCGGTTTTTATGTTGGCGTCAGACAGCCGCCATTAGTTGCTCGAGCTTGATGGCATCGACCGCAAAGGCGCGAATCCCCTCGGCCAGCTTTTCGGTCGCCATCGCGTCCTCATTGAGCGCATAGCGAAAGCCCGCTTCATTAAAGTTGACAGCTGGCAGGTCCAGCGCCGCCGCCTCGCCGGCATCGAGCGCGCGTTCCAGCGGCGCATCGCTGGCAGCCAGCTGGGCCAGCAGCTCCGGGCTGATGGTCAGCAGATCGCAGCCGGCCAGCGCAGTGATCTGGCCAATGTTGCGAAAACTCGCGCCCATCACTTCGGTGGCAATGCCGAAGTGCTTGTAGTGGTGGTAGATTTCCCGCACCGACTTCACGCCCGGATCGTTCGCCCCGGCGTTCGCCGATTCGTTCCAGCTGCTCCCGGCCGACTTCTTGTACCAGTCGTAAATCCGGCCCACGAAGGGCGAAATGAGTTGCACCTTGGCCTGGCCGCAGGCCACCGCCTGGCAGAACGAGAACAGCAGCGTCAGGTTGGTGTGGATGCCGCGCTCCTCCAGCAGCCGGGCCGCTTCGATGCCCTCCCAGGTCGCGGCCACCTTGATCAGCACCCGGTCGATGTGGATGCCTTCGGCCTGGTACAGCTCGATCAGCCTCTCGCCTCGGGTCAGCGTGGCCATGGTGTCAAAGCTCAGGCGCGCATCGACTTCGGTGGAGACGCGGCCCGGAACCAGCGACAGAATCTCGCAGCCGAAGCGCACCAGCAGGCGGTCCATGATCTCGTCGTTCGGCCGGCTTTTGAAGCGGCCCACGGTGTCGGTCAGCAGCGGCTGGTAATCGGCTTTTTGCACCGCCTTGAGGATCAGCGAAGGATTGGTGGTGGCGTCTTGGGGCTTGAACTGGGCCAGCTGCCGGAAATCGCCGGTGTCGGCCACCACGGTGGTGAATTGTTTCAGGGCGTCGAGTTGTGTCATGTAGTCAGGCGCCAGGCAAGGGCGCGAAGTGGTTCATGGGCCGGATGAAACGCACCGTGCCACTGCGGCAACACAGCAAATCATCGGATGGAGTTACCATTATGCCCATAGAATATGAAACTTAATTACCAAGACAAGTGCTTACCATGAGCTTTGATTTGATTTTATTTGGCGGCACCGGCGATCTGGCCTGGCGCAAAATCATGCCAGCCCTGTTCCAGGCATTTCGCCATGGCTCGCTGCCGGCGGACGGCCGCATCGTCGGCGTTGCGCGCGATGACCTGTCGGATGACCAGTACCGCGCGCTCATCAAGTCGCGCTTTGACAGCGTCGAGCTGGCCAAGCGCCCGAGCGACGAAGAATTTGCGCGCTTTGCCCAGCTGCTGGGCTATTTGCGCATGGACCTGTCCAATCCGGCCGACTATTCCCGCCTGGCCGAGCGGCTGGCCGAGCGGCCCGCCGACGTGGTGGTGATGTACCTGGCCACCGCGCCCGGCCTGTTCACCACGGTCTGCGAACAGATTGCGGTCGCCGGGCTGAACGGCCCGACCACGCGGGTGGTGCTTGAAAAGCCGCTCGGGCATGACCTGGCCTCCAACCGCGCCATCAACAAGACCGTTCGCAGCGTGCTCAAGGAAGAGCAGATTTTCCGCATCGACCACTACCTGGGCAAGCCGTCGGTGCAGAATTTGTTCGCGCTACGCTTTGGCAATTCGCTGTTCGAGCCGCTGTGGCACCGCGACCATATCGCCAACATCCAGATCACGATCTCGGAAGAGCTAGGCGTGGAAAAGCGCGGCGCCTTCTACGACAGCACCGGCGCGCTGCGCGACATGGTGCAGAACCATGCGCTGCAGCTGCTGTGCGCCGTGGCCATGGAGCCGCCGATCAACGCGCATGCCGATGCGATCCGGGACGAAAAGCTCAAGGTGCTGCGCTCGCTCAAGCCCTGGACGCCCGAGACCCTGAGCCAGCATGTCATTCGCGGGCAGTATGCGGCCGGCAGCATCGATGGCGAGGCGGTGCCGGCTTACCGCAGCGCGCCGGGCGTCAATCCCGAGAGCCGCACCGAAACCTTTGTCGCCCTGCGCACCGAGATTGCCAACTGGCGCTGGGCCGGCGTGCCCTTCTACATCCGCACCGGCAAGCGGCTGGCCGAGCGCGATGCGCACATTGAAGTGAACTTTCGCCCGATTCCGCATGCCATTTTCAATTCGCCGCAAAGCGGCAACGCAGGCAACCGGCTGATCATCAACCTGCAGCCCAAGGACGGATTGGAGCTGCATCTGTTGGCGCAAGGCGCGGACAAGCGCCATGGCCGCGCCACCCAGAACCTGGAGCCGGTGCAGCTTGACCTTGATTTTGACAAGCGCTTTGGTGCCGGGCGCGTTGGCGCTTACGAGCGACTGCTGCTCGATGTGATTGACGGCCGGCTCAACCTGTTCGTGCGCAGCGACGAGCAGGAAGCAGCCTGGCGCTGGGTCGAGCCGATCCTGGACCGCTGGAGTCAGGATTCGACCCCGCCCCGCCCTTACGCCGCAGGCACCTGGGGACCCAGCGCCGCCAGCGCCATGATTGCAAAAGACGGCTACTGCTGGAGCGAAGAAAGTTAGCCATGCTGGACCGCATCAAGGCCTCCCTGCCCTCGCTCGCACCAGCCGAACAACGTGTCGCCCGGCTGGTGCTGGCCGACCCGCGCAGCTTTGCCAGCCTGCCGATCACCGAGCTGGCCAGCCGTTCCCATGTCAGCAAACCGACGGTGGTGCGGTTTTGCCGCAGCGTGGGCTACGACGGCCTGTCGGACTTCAAGCTCAAGCTGGCTGGCAGCGTCAGCGAAGGCGTGCCCTTTATCCACCGCAGCGTCGATGTGGACGACAAGACCGGCGACGTGCTGGTCAAGGTGATCGACAACACCGTGGCGGCATTTTTAAAATACCGCAATGACGCCAGCCCGCTGGCAATTGAAAAAGCCGTCATGGCGCTGCTGGGGGCCTACAACACCGGCAAGCGCATCGAATTTTTTGGCGCCGGCAACTCTGGCATCGTGGCGCAGGACGCGCAGCACAAGTTTTTCAGGCTCGGCATCAACTGCATAGCCTACAGCGACGGCCACATGCAGGTCATGAGCGCTTCCCTGCTGGGCGCGGGCGACTGCGTGGTGGTGATTTCCAATTCCGGCCGCACCCGCGACCTGATGGACGCCTGCGACATCGCCCGCAAGAATGGCGCGACCACCATTGTCATCACCGCTACCGCCTCGCCGCTGGCGGCTGCCGGTCACATCCACTTGGCGGCCGACCACCCCGAGGGGTACGACCGCTACAGCCCGATGGTCTCGCGGCTGCTGCACCTGATGATCATCGACATCCTGGCGACCTGCGTCGCGCTGCGCATCGGCCCCAAGCTGCAACCGGTGCTCAAGGAAATGAAGAACAATTTGCGCAACAAGCGCTATGCCTGAAGCAGCCTGCCGCGCGGCAGGCATCAGCAATTGGCAGGCCGGCAAAACTGCGCTGGTTGGGCCTGATTTTTGATAAAAAGTGCCCGAAGCGCAATTACTTCCTTCGCATCTAGCTATCATTTAAATAGCAAATGATAATCGCCGGCCGTTAGGCGAGCGGCATCGACCTTTCGACAATCCCGGCAAACAGCGCCGCGCCCAGCGGCAGCACGCTGTCATTGAAGTCATAGCAGCTGTTGTGCAGGAATCGGCTGCCCACGCCACCGACAAAGCCGCCCCGGCCATCGGGAAGCTGTTCCCCCTGGCCCAGGCGCAGGTAGGCGCCCGGCTTTTCCTTGAGCATGAAGGAAAAGTCTTCCGAGCCCATGCTGGGCTCCAGGTTGGGCACGACATTCTCGGGGCCCACCAACTGCTCGGCAACCCGAGTAGCCAGCGCGTATTCAGCAGGCGAGTTGATGGTGGCTGGATAGATTCGTTCATAGTTCACCGTGGCAGTCGCGCCAAAGCCTTCGGCCACCGCAGCGCACAGCTGCTTCAAGCGCTGCTCGACGAAATCCTGCATCTCGGGCCTGAAGGTACGCACCGTGCCTACCAGCGTGGCATTGCCCGGCACGACGCTCATGGCGCCCAGGTCGCCCGCCTGCATCGCGCACAGGCTGATGACCACGTTGTCCATCGCCTTGACGTTGCGCGACACGATGCTTTGCACCGACGTGATGATGTGCGCCGCCACCAGGATCGGGTCGATGGTGAGGTAGGCATGGGCGCCATGGCCGCCCTTGCCGGTGATCTCGATGGTGACGCGGTCGGCCGCCGCCATCATCGGCCCGGCGTTGATGCCGATGGTACC
>JAQGNK010000360.1 GCA_028291905.1 Polaromonas sp. | reverse complement strand
CGCGCCGCCATCTCGATGCCAAAGGCGTTGTACAGGAAAGGCACGGTGTTCAGGTAGGTTTCCAGAATCTCGGGCTTGGAATACAGCATCTCGATCTTCAGCGCGGTGATGGCTTCCTTGGCCTTGCGGTTGATGGTGGCGGCGCGGCCGATCTCCTCGGGGTAGAGGTTGCGCGCCAGCTGCTGGGTGATGGTCGAGCCGCCCTGCAGGTCGCCGCCGAGGGTGCTGAGCACCGCGCCCGCCGTGCGCCGCAAATCAATGCCGTGGTGCTGGTAAAACCGGCGGTCTTCAGTGGCGATCAGCGCGTTGATGACATTTGGCGAAATCTTGTCCAGCGTGACCCACTGCCGGTTGATGCGCTTGTACTCGGCCAGCACCGTGCCGTCGGACGCCAGCAGCACCGACGGCACCTCGGACTTGGCCTTGCGCAGATCGCCGATGCCTGGCGTGAACGGGATCAGCACCAGCACGTAAAGCAGCACCAGGGCCGGCAGCAGCAGCGCCGCCCGGACCGGATAGCGCTTGACGAGGCCGATGAAACGGTGGAACTGGGTGGCGGCAAAGGCGGCGGCGCGCTGGAGGATGGCTGGCATGTGCAGAGTTTAAGACGCCAGGGCCCTGCCAGGCGTAAGACAGCGCAGGCAGGATTTGTACCGCTCGCCCTGCAGCTTGTAATTTTTAAGACAAAAAGCACTCCAGCGCATACTGTACAAGCGCCAACAGCTACTGTTTTTATAGCATCTTTCCTGCACCCTGCGGTAACGCCTGCGCACGCCACACCAGTGGCAAGCGCACCCGTCGGCGCCGCAGGTTCGCACCCAGACTGGCGGTGATGGCGGAATCGCTCGATCTTCTCGGCAGCAGCAATGCTTTTCTTGAGAAGGCAAGGCTTTATCTTCTGGTTCATCTGGTTCATGTTGTTGCACGCCATTGAATGCCAGCTGCGGCAATGGCCTACATGGCAGGCGCCGAGGAGGCGTTAGGGTGCTTGCTTCATCAGCAAAACCAGCAGGAGACCAGCATGACAACCCAGCCCGGCGTGCAGCCCGACCGTATTGATGTGAACGACACGCAATCCTTGTCCCAATGGGCCAGGAAGCTCGACGTGACTGAATCCCAGCTGCAAGAGGCGGTAGCCGAGGTAGGCGACCAGGCGGCGGATGTGGAAATGCACCTCAAGGGCAGCCGCAGCAGCACCAACTCGGACCGGATGGACGAGCTGGGCGCCTCCTGAACCCGAGACGCCAAGCCAGCGCCGGGGCGTGGCCGGACCGGCGCCGGGAATTTTGCCGTAGAGCGTGGGCTGGCGCAGCTATTTCCTGAAGTGGCACTCGCCAGCCTTCAACACAGGCAGGGAGGCAAGAAATGACCAGGCAACTCATCGTCTGCTGCGACGGCACCAACAACAACCTGACCGGCCGGCGCAACGACAGCAATGTCACCCAGCTGTGCGAGTTACTGAAGCCGCAAGCGCAAAACCAGCTGCTGTATTACGACCCCGGCGTGGGCAACCCGGCCGAGCTTCCCGGCACCGGCCTGTTCGGCACGCTGCGGCGGCACTATGAGCGGCTGCGCGGCCTGGTGTTCGGCAAGGGCATTTACGAGAACATCCAGGAGGCCTATTTATTCCTGATGAACAACTGGCGGCCGGGCGACCAGATTTTTTTCTTCGGCTTTTCTCGCGGCGCCTTCACCGCCCGCAGCGTCAGCGGCCTGGTGGCAAAGTTCGGCATCCTGCGCCCGGACATGCAGATTCTCGTGCCTACATTGCTGCATATTTATTTCTCTGACCGCAAGGAAGAACCGAAAAATCCAAAGGAAAAGGAAGTCAAGGCGGAATTTGACCGCATGTGCCAGCAGCTGCGCGAGCTCTACAGCCGCGATGAGGCCAAAGAGGCAGCGGTCTGGTTCGTTGGCGCCTGGGACACGGTGGAATCGGTCGGCGCGCCCCTGGTGAGCCGCAAGATGACCGCCACCCCCACCATCGCCCACAAGCGCTTCAGGCATGTGCGCCATGCGATGTCGCTCGACGAATACCGCAGAACCTTCCTGCCCAGGCCCTACCTGATCGAGCAGGGCTACGACTATGCCCTGCATGGCCAGAGCATTCGGCAGGAATGGTTTTCGGGCGCGCATTGCGACGTGGGCGGCGGCTACGGCAATAGCCAGGCCGGCCTGTCGCGGCAAACGCTGCTCTGGATGATCCGCGAAGCCGCAGGCTGCCAGCTCAGGCTGCGGCCCGGCCTGCTCGACGCCGCCGGCCAGCCCAGCCCGGCACTGATTGCCGACCACCTGGACCGCGTGTCCACCTACAGCGGCAAGCGCCAAAAAATTGTCCATAGCCAGCTCTATGAATCGCCCTGGTGGGCGCTCGGCGGCCAGGTGGTGCGCAACCCGCACGAGTTGCACGGCCAGCAGAAATTCAACAAGCCGCTGGCCCCGCCTTTCGAGTCGCCTACCGTGCGGGCCAACAGCCTGGCGTTTGCCGGCGACACCGACTGGCGGCAGCCGCTGCTGCTCAAGCCTGTCGATGACCCCGCCCGCCCATGCGTGAAAAGCTGGTGGCATTACCTGGCGCAGCCTTGGTTGGGCATGGCGGCGGCTTTGGTTTTAGCGCTTGTTTTCTGGACCGCTGCCGGCGCGCTGCTGCTCGGGCCGCAGGTCATCCTGGGCCAGAGCCTTGGCGAACACTTTTGGGCGATGTTCGGCAGCCTGCGGCAGGCCTGGGACGCCAACTTTGACTTTGCCCGGTGGCAGGTTTTGTGGTTTTCAAGTGGCCAGGCGCCGCTTCAAAGCCTGGCCACCGCCGGCGCCGCCGTCCATCCGGCTCGGGCGCTGGCGGCGGATTTCGCCTTTATTGCCGCCTACAGCTACCCGCTGGCCTGTGCGGTGAGCTGGGCCTTTGCCCGCGTCGCCGGCCTGCGCCGGGTCGGCATGGGCCGGGCGCGCGGGCTCAATGTTCTGGGCTGGGCCGCCTGCGTGATGGTGCTGGGCGACGTGGCCGAGAACGTGTTCACCGCCGTGGTGCTTTTTTCTTCGACCCAGCCTTACATCCTTTGGCTGGAATGGCTGCTGGGCGGGCTGATGACACTGGCCGCTTTCGCAAAGTGGACCGGCTGTGTGGGCAGCGTGCTGCTGGTGGCCTGGGCCTGCCTGCCGCAGCGCGCAGGCTCGAAAAGCACGGCGGCCACACCAGCCGCTGCGGCCTAGCTCAAGGCCCGACTGCGGGATTACCCGATGGCCTGTTTGGACTCATGACAACACCATGAAGTCGCCTTAGCCTGCGACTCGGTGGAAGTCATTCAGCAACAGGAGCAGCGGCCATGGTGAATTATTTCTGGGATGAGCGGGCAATGGAAAAAGCCGGCAAATATCCTCCGACGATGCTGGCGATTGGCGATTCCTGGTTCTGGTATGCCTTTGTGGGCGGCAGCCTGGTCAACAACATCGGCGACATCGTCGAAAGCAAAAATCACAAGATTCTTGCCAAGGGCATGAACGGCGCCGAGGCCTATGACTTCGTGGACGGCAAGTACGCAGGCATTGTCAACCATGCCTTGAAAAAGTTCGGCTCCGGCCTGTCGGCCGTTTTCATCAGCGCGGGCGGCAATGACTTTGCCGGCTTCAACGACCTGCGGCCCCTGCTCAAGCCCGAGTGCCAGAACGAAACCACGGCGGCGGGCTGCTTCAGGGACGGCCAGGACGGCCTGGCCGATTTCATGAGCGGGATCGATCTGCACTACCGCAAGCTGATCGGCCTGGCCTACACGCACACCGTGCCGGGCTGCAAGATCGTCATGCACACCTACGACTACGCCATTCCAACGGGCAAGGGCATTTTTGGCGGCGCAGGCTGGCTTAAACCGGCGCTGCAAGCCGCAGGCGTTCCAGACAACCTGCACCACGCCTGCGTCAAGCACCTGCTCGATGCGTTCCAGCAGGTGCTCAACGCCATTGCCGCCATGGATCCGCTCAATTTGCTGGTGGTGGACAGCCGCAACACACTCGCGCCCCACGAGTGGGCCAATGAACTGCATCCCAGCAGCGCCGGTTTCAAGAAAATTGCCTGGCAATGCTGGCATCCGGTGCTCAAGCGTGTGAACCTGGCAAATTAAAAGCGAATAAAAGCCCAGTTTTTCGCCCGGCAGCAGTTCGGTCAGCGCGTGCGCGATGCGCGGCTTTGCCGCCTGCGGCTGTGCAGCCACAGGCCCGCCACCAGCAGTGCCAGCACAAGCGCCAGCGTAATGCCCTGAAAGCGCTGCACCAGCCCCACCACCTCCTGCCAGCGCCCGCCCAGATAGCGCACGCCATAGACCAGCAAGGGCAGCTCCACCAGCGCAGCCGCGCCGTCGTAGATGAACAGCTGCCGGTACGGCACCTTGAGCGAGCCGGCCGCCAGGAGAAGCGGTGTGCGCAGCCCCGGCATGAAGCGCACGGCAAACAGGCAGGCCGGCCCATAACGGGCCATGGCGCGCTGCATGGCTTCAAGCCGCGCCTGCGACACCAGGCGCGCCATGAACCGGTGGCGCCACAGCTGCGGGCCGAAGCGATGGCCCCAGTGCAGCACCAGCGCATCGGCGGTCAGCAAGCCGAGCCAGGCCACGGCGATGAGCGGCAGCGGCTCCATCACGCCCCTGAGCGTGAGCGCAGCCGCCCCCAGCAGCAACAGGTCTTCATTGACCGGCAGGCCAAAACCGCTGCCCACCAGCAGAACCAGCAGCAGCGCATAGGCCTGGCTGCCCTGCAGCGACTGCAGGAAAGCCATCAGGGAATCCATCGTGGGCATGCGGCATTCTGGCGCAGGGCAACGCAAAAAAGCCAGTTCGGCAGCGCGTCTGGCGCCATCGGTTTCAATCCCTTACAGCCAAGCATTAGGGCGGCGGTGTCCTGCCTTTCAATTACCGCGCTCAAGGTGTCTGGCGGCTTTTTGCTATTTAATTAATAGCTTGCAGCGAAGACCAGGACTGCGCTACAGGCTTGTTTGATGCTAAAAAATAACGGCAGTCGTGGCTCACGGCTTCAAATCGCCCGCCCCAGCCGCTGCATGCCTTCTTCAATCTTTCCCACGTCCGCCGTGGCAAAGCTGAGCCTGAAGGTCGCCGTGTCCGGATTGGCCGCGTAAAACGGCGCGCCGGGCACAAAAGCCACGCCCTGCTCAATCGCCCTTTTGGCAAATTCACCCGCGTCTGACAGCTTGCCGACCGCGCCCGTCAGGCTGGCCCAGAAGAACAGGCCGCCCTGGGGCTGCGCGAACGCCACGGCGGCGCCGAGTTCGCGCCGCAAGGCCTCGCCCATGGCGCCGGCGCGCTGGCCGTACACCTGGCGCACATTCGCCAGCGTGGCCGGCATGCGTCCGGCCTTGAGGTACTGGGCGGCGGTGGCCTGGGCAAAGGTGCTGGTGTGGGCGTCGCTGAACTGCTTGCACATGGTCGCCCTGGCCAGCAGTTCGCCCGGCGCGATCATCCAGCCGATGCGCAGGCCGGGCGACAGCACCTTGCTGAGCGAGCCGCAATGCACCAGCAGCTCGCGGCTGCCCGGCACGCTGTCGCTGAGCGCCAGCAGGGACGGCGGCGGCGCTTCGCCAAAGTACAGGTCGCCGTAGGGGTCGTCCTCGACGATCAGCGTCTGGTGCCTGACCGCCATTTCCAGCACCTGCCGCCGCCGCTCCAGGCTGAGCAGCGCGCCGCTCGGGTTGCCGAAAGTTGGGATGAGGTACACGAATTTGGGCTTGTGCTCGGCGATCAGCTGCTCCAGCTCATCGGTCATCACGCCCTGCGCGTCAATCGGCGCGCTGATGAGCTCGGCGCCGTAGAGGCGAAAGCACTGGATGGTGGCCAGAAAGGTCGGGCCTTCGACGATCACCTTGTCGCCCGGATTGATCATCACCTTGCCGATCAGGTCGAGCGCCTGCTGGCTGCCGGTGGTGACGATCAGCCCTTCGGGCTGCACGGCGGCGCCTTTGCTGGCCATGAAGGCGGCGAGCTGCTCGCGCAGCGGGCTGTAGCCTTCGGTGGCGCCGTATTGCAGCGCGCCGCCGGGTTCCTCATTGAGCGCCTTGCTGCTGGCTTCCTTGATGCCCTCGATGTCGAACATCGCCGGGTCCGGGAAACCGCCGGCAAAGCTGATGATGCCCGGCTTGCCGAGCAGCTTGAAGAGTTCGCGGATGGCGGAGGTTTCGACGTTGTTGAGGCGGTCGGCGAATGGCAGGGGCATGGCGGGTCTCCGGGTGGAATGCTGGTAGGGGCTGTTGGTGAAAAACGAATGAATTGTAAAAATCGCTAGCATGAATGGTATCGCCGCACAGCAGCTTGTTGAACGCTCAAAAATATCGTCCATGAATGATTTTTTGACAATATCACCTTAAAGCAATAAGCTGAAAATATCTTTTAAAGGTGATATTCATGAGCATGCTGCCAACCTTCACGGTTCAAACCTCAGCCCAGTTGTCGGTGCATCTGAAGTCGCTGCGCAAGGCACGCGGGCTGACGCAGACCGCGCTAGGTGCGCGGGTCGGCGTCAAGCAGGTTCGCATTGCCGATATCGAAAAAAATCCTGGCACTGTCAGTCTGGATCAGTTGCTGCAAGTGCTCCATGCTCTGGATGCACGCTTGCTGCTAGCCGATACGCAGAGCGACGCTGGAAAAACGACCTTGCCGGTGCCTGCCGTGCAACGCCCATCGGACGACTGGTAATCAAAAAAGGACATTCATGGCATTTGCTGATCTGGATATATGGATGAACGGCCAGCACGTCGGCGTCTGGTTCTGGTCGCGCACCGGCACGGCGGGTTTTCGCTACGCAGACAGCTGGTTCCAGTCGCCCAATGCCAGGGCGCTGTCGGTTTCGCTGCCCATGCCTGCCGGCGGCGGCAACATCATGGGGCCCAAAGTCGAGCATTATTTTGACAACCTGCTGCCCGACAGCAGCCGCATACGGGAGCGCTTGCGCCGGCGCTTCTCCACCTCTTCAACCCGTGCGGCTGACCTGCTGGCCGCGATTGGGCGCGACTGCGTGGGTGCGCTGCAACTGATGCCGCAAGGCAGCGAGCCGCCAGCCTACAACCGCATCGACAGCATGGCCCTGAGCGAGCAGCAGGTCGAAACGCTGCTCGGGGACATCACGCATGACGGGACCGATGAAAGCGAGCTGGCTGCCGACTTTCGCATCTCGATTGCCGGCGCGCAGGAGAAAACGGCGCTGCTGCGCGTGGGCCAGCAGTGGCACCTGCCCACGGGCGCAACCCCAACGACGCATATCTTCAAGCTGCCACTGGGACTGATCGGCAATATCCGGGCGAACATGTCGGACTCGATAGAAAACGAGTGGCTGTGCGCAACGCTGCTGGCGGCCCTGGGCTTTGAGGTGGCACCAACTGAAATCGGCCAGTTCGGCAAGCAGAAAGTCTTGATCGTGGAACGGTTTGACCGGCGGTGGATGGACGGCGGCAGCTGGATTGCCCGGCTGCCTCAGGAAGACTTTTGCCAGGCCACCGGCATGCCCGGCGAGCTGAAATACGAGAGCGATGGTGGGCCGGGCATTCGCGCCAGCCTGGCACTGCTGACCGGAGGAAGCCATGCCAGGGACGACAGCCTGCGCTTCGTGCTGGCCCAGCTCGCTTTCTGGCTGATGGCCGCGACCGACGGCCATGCCAAGAATTTCTCGATCTTCCTCGAACGCGGCGGCGGTTTTCGGATGACGCCGCTGTACGACGTGCTGTCGATCTGGCCGATCATCGGCAACGGCGCGAATTTGGTCAGCCCGCGCCGGGCCAAGCTGGCAATGGCGCTGCGTAGCAAGAATGCCCACTACCACCTGCATGAAATCAGCACCCGGCACTGGGAAGGCCTGGCGCGGCAAAGCGGCGTGCCCGGCGCTTTCGAGCAGATGGCGGCGCTGGTCGCCCGTGTGCCCGAGGCGCTGGCACAGGTGGAGGCTCGGTTGCCGGCAAGCTTTCCGGCCCAGGTGTTCGAGGCAATCCGCAGCGGGATGCGGGCGCAGGCGGAAAAATTCTTGGCGGAGCTGCCGTGAGCCTCAAAGCAGGCAGGCAGCAGGCGCCAGGGCCGCCACTGTGGCTCCAATGCCATCCCGCAACCTAATTTATAGAAAAAAGTGCCTCCAACGCAGGCGCTTCCTGCGCTAGCAGCTATTAACTTCGTAGCAACCCCGCTGCCGCTTTCGCCAGCAGACCTGGCGCTCTACACTTCCCGCCATGAAAATCAGAGATATCGAACCCTTCTTTGCCACCCTGAAGGCCGCCAACCCGATGCCGGTGACCGAGCTGGAATACACCAGCGTGTTCGAGCTGCTGACGGCCGTGCTGCTGTCGGCGCAGGCCACCGATGTGAGCGTGAACAAGGCCACGCGCC
>JAQGNK010000354.1 GCA_028291905.1 Polaromonas sp. | reverse complement strand
GGCGCGTGGGCATCGTCCGGGTCCTGCACCACCGCCAGCCCGCCGCATTCCTTGATGGCCCGCAGCCCGGCGCTGCCGTCGTCCAGCATGCCGGTCAGGATGACGCCGATGGCGCGCGGGCCGTATTCAAGCGCCGCCGAGCGGAACAAAGGGTCGATGGCCGGCCGCGCATGGTGCTCCTTGGGGCCGCGCGTCAGGCGGATCAGGCCTTTGTCAATCAGCATGTGGTGGTCGGGCGGAGCGATGTGGATCGTGCCCGGCGTGGGCTGGCTGCCGTCGGTCGCGGTGACCGCCGGGTTCGGCCCGCTGGCGCTGACCAGCCGCGACAACTCGCTGCGGTGCGCGCCGATGTGCTGCACGAACAGGATGGGCGCCGGAAAGTTGCGCGGCAGCGTGAGCGCCAGCTCCAGGATGGCATTGACGCCGCCAGACGAGGCGCCCATGACAATGACTGAGTGGACCGGGGAATGGTTCATGGTGGGCGATGGGAATGGGCTCGCTGCGGCGCGCAGCAAGGCACTTATTTTGGAATCGGCGATGTGCCCGCTTGTGGGCATTTGGCGCAAGCGCGCGTAGGCGGCAGGGGAGTCGCCGCCTGCGAAAAGGCGCGCTGTGCGGACCGGCGCGGTGGCACGCGGTACGGCGGCGCCGGCGGTTACGATGCGCTGCATCCCGCTCAACCGACCTATCGAAGGCACGCCCATGACAGACCCGAATGCCCAAAACGCCCCAGGCATGCCGCTGCGCCAGCAGTCCTGGCGGCATGCCTGGCTGACGCTCGGGGCGACGCCGCCCGCCCGCCTGTTCGATGAGCTGGTGGCGCGCTACAGCGAGCCGCAGCGGCGCTACCACACGCTGCAGCACCTGGACGAATGCCTGGAAAAGCTGGTGCCGGCGCGGGCGCTGGCCGAGCATCCGGACGAGGTCGAGCTGGCCCTGTGGTTCCACGACGCCATCTATGAACTCCAGCGCCACGACAACGAGCTGCAAAGCGCGCTCTGGGCCCAGCGGGAAATGCTGGCGGCCGGCGCCGCGCCGGAGGCTGCCGAACGGGTGCATGGGCTCATCATGGCCACCCGGCATTCGGCCCTGCCCGAGGCGCCGGACGAGCGCCTGCTGGTGGACATCGACCTGGCCATCCTGGGCGCCGGGCGCGTTCGTTTCGAGGACTACGAGCGCCAGGTGCGGGCCGAATACGACTGGGTACCCGAGGGGCTGTTTCGAGCCAGGCGCCGGGAAATGCTCCAGGGCTTCCTGGCCCGGCCGGCAATCTACGGCACCGAGGTGTTTCAGGCCCGGCTGGAAGCGCAGGCGCGGGAGAATCTGCGCTGGTCCATCGCGCAGCTGGCGGACCAGGCCTGAAGGCCATGGGCGGCGCTGGGCAATAGCCCTTTTGCAGCCAGGGCACCCGCTGCCAGGCAGTGCGGCTGATGGGAAAGTGCCGCGCAAGTACAGCCCGCTGCAAGCAAGTTCGATGTGGTTTGACGTGATGGACGGGTCATTTTATTATTACGACTGTAATAACAAAGGACTCCAATGCACCTGCTCAAACTGACCCAGATCGGCAACTCGGTAGGCGTCATCCTGCCCAAGGAAGCCCTTGCGCGGCTCAAGCTGGGAAAAGGAGAAACCCTGTTTATGACGGAAACACCGGACGGCTACACGCTCACGCCCTACGACCCGGCACTGGAGGAAGAAATCACCGCAGGCCGCGCCTTCATGCGTGACTTTCGCGACACCTTTCACCAGTTGGCCAAATGACGTGGCGCTGGATCGGCAAGAGCGCATTGCTGCTGCTGCACGGCGAAAGCCTGGCCGAGCATGGCGGCCTGGCTGGATTGCGCGACGAAGGCTTGCTGGATTCGGCGCTGAACCGGCCACTCAACCTGCTGGCCTATGCCGACCCCGACAATCCAGCCGCTATCCCCGATGCGGCTGCGCTTGCGGCCAGTTACACCGTCGGGCTGGCCAAAAACCACCCGTTTGTCGATGGCAACAAGCGAGCGGCCTTCCTGGCCACCGGCTTGTTTCTTTACCTGAACGGCTACCGGCTGAAGGCCTCGCAAGCCGATGCCACCCTGACGATACTGGCTGTCGCCAGCGGCGAACTCGATGAAAGCGGCTATGCGGCTTGGCTGCGTGTCCATGCCGAACTGCGGTAGCTGCAATGGGACGAAGCCTGACGGGTTCGCTGGCAGCTGCCGCTATGCACTGGCATGCAACTGCCCTGGAAAAACCATCAATCCGCTACGAATAACATAGCTGCCTGCGCAAGCTCCACCTGCGCAGCAGCCACTATTTTCATAAATCTATCAGCCAGGCAGCGCTTCCAGCCCGCCAGCCTCACCCCCGCATCAGCGCCTCGATCTCATCGGCCTTCACCGGCACGCCGCGCGTCATCAGCTCGCAGCCCTGGGCATTGACCAGCGCGTCGTCCTCGATGCGGATGCCGATGTCCCAGAACTTCTTCGGCACGCCCTTGGCCGGGCGCACGTAGATACCCGGCTCGATGGTCAGCACCATGCCGGGCTTGAGCAGGCGGGGCGGCTTTTTCATCACCATCTGGCCGAGCGCGTCCTTTTCAAGCCGGGGCTGGCTGCCGGGCTCGGTGTAGTCGCCGCAGTCATGCACGTCCATGCCCATCCAGTGGCCGGTGCGGTGCATGTAGAACTGGCGGTAGGCGCCCGATTCGAGCACGTCATCGACCGAACCGTGCTTCGCTTTGGCCAGCAAACCGGTGTCCAGCATGCCTT
>JAQGNK010000297.1 GCA_028291905.1 Polaromonas sp. | reverse complement strand
CATGTCGCACGAGCTGCGCACGCCGCTCAACGCCATCATCGGATTTTCCGAGGCGCTCAAGGACGGGCTGGTCGGCGCGATGAGCGACACGCAGCAGGAATACATCGGCGACATCTTCACCAGCGGCCAGCACCTGCTGTCCCTCATCAACGACATCCTGGACCTGTCCAAGGTCGAGGCCGGCATGATGTCGCTTGAACTGGAGCCGGTGGACCTGAACCGCCTTCTGTCGGGCAGCCTGTCCATCGTCAAGGAAAAGGCGCTGGCCCAGCGCATCCATCTGGAGCTCGACGTTGCAGAAGGCCTGGACCTGCTGCAGCTGGACATGCGCAAGACCAAGCAGATCGTTTACAACCTGCTGGCCAATGCGGTGAAGTTCAGCGCCAATGGCGGGCGGGTCGACCTGCGCGCGCGGCGCGTCATGCGCAACGAGGTAGGCAGCCTGCCGGGCGACTGGCCGGTGCACGGCTTCGCGCTGGCCGACAGCGAATTCAACGAGTTCCTCGAACTCTCGGTCAGCGACAGCGGCATCGGCATCTCGAAGGCCGACATGGCCAAGCTGTTCCAGGCCTTCAGCCAGATCGACAGCAGCCTGGCACGCAAGTTCGAGGGCACCGGACTGGGCCTGGCCATGGTCAAGCAGCTGGCCGAGCTGCACGGGGGCACGGTGGCCGTGGCCAGCGCGGAAGGGGAAGGCGCACGCTTTGCCGCCTGGCTTCCGCTGCGCACGGCGGGACAGGCCAGCTGCGCCGTGCCGCACGGCGCCAGCGCTGACATCCTGGCGGTGAACATGGCCGAGCCCCGGCAGCGCGTCGCCCTGGTGGTCGAGGACAACGATCAGGCGGCCGACCTGGTTCGCCTGCTGCTCGAAGCCGAGGGCTTCACCGTCCTGCATGCAGCCAGCGCCGAGGCCGCCCTGCTGATGGCGCCGCAGCAAGCCCTGAGCCTGATCACGCTGGACATCCAGCTGCCGGGCATGGACGGCTGGGAATTCCTGCTGCGGCTGCGCGAGATTGCCAAGCTCGCCCAGGTGCCGGTGGTGGTCATCTCGGGCATGGCCGACAACCACATGGCGCTGAACCATGGCGCTGCCGGCATATTGCAAAAGCCGGTCAGCCGCGCCCAGTTGAAATTTTCCCTGACCAATATCGGCCTGCACCCTTGCGCGGAGCGAATTCACACCGTGCTGGTCGTCGATGACGACCCCAAGGCCGTCGAGGTGATTGCCTCGTTCCTGCCGTCCCCTTCCTATGCGGTGGTGCGCGCCTATGGCGGCGACGAGGCGGTGACGCTGGCGCAGCTGCTGCGGCCGGACCTGATCGTGCTGGACCTGATGATGCCGGACATGAGCGGCTTCGAGGTGGTGCAGGCGCTCCGGCGCCATGGCGGCAGCACGGCGTGCATCCCGATCCTGGTGGTCACGGCCAAGCACATCACGGCGCAAGACCGCGCAGCGCTCAGCGGCCCCCATGGCGAGGTCATTCACATCGTCGAAAAATCCGGCTTCAACCGGGTCCAGTTCATCGACGAGGTCAGGCGCGCACTGCCAGTCCATTGAACCAGCTCCAGATGGCAAAAATACTGATCGTCGAAGACAACCCCGCCAACATGAAGCTGGCCTGCCTGCTGCTGCACAGCGCCGGCCACGAGGTGCTGTGCGCCGTGGATGCCGAGAGCGGCCTGACGCTGGCGCGCGCAGCGCAGCCGGCGCTGATCCTGATGGACATCCAGCTCCCCGGCATGGACGGCCTGGCCGCCACCCAGTTGCTCAAGCAGGACCCGGCCACTGCCGCCATTCCGGTGATTGCCCTGACCGCGATGGCGATGAAGGAGGACCAGGAAAAAACCAGGGCCGCCGGTTGCGACGCCTACATTGCCAAGCCCCTGCGCTACCAGGAGCTGTATGCCGCCATCGATGCCCTGCTGTCCAGGGCCGCGCCGCAGGCAGCAGGTCCGGCGCACCCTCACTGACTGGCCGTATGACCTTGTGTGCCGCCACCATTCTCATCGTCGATGACGAAGCACCGAACCGCAAGTTGCTTGAGGTGCTGCTGCAGCCCGAAGGCTACAAGACGCTCAGCGCCGCCAGCGGCGAGGAGGCGCTGGCCCTGATGGCGCAGCAGGCGCCCGACCTGATCCTGCTCGACATCATGATGCCGGGAATGGATGGCTACGAAGTGGCAACCCGGCTCAAGGCCAATCCGGCCACGGCAAACATTCCGATCATCATGGTCACCGCGCTGGCCGACAGAAGCGCCCGGCTGGCGGGCCTGCATGCCGGGGCGGAAGAGTTCCTGACGAAACCCGTGGACCGCGCCGAGCTGTGGCTCAGGGTGCGCAATCTGCTGCGCCTGAAGGAGTATGGCGATCTGCTTCGCAACCACAGCCGCAACCTGGAGCTTCAGGTGCAGGCGCGCACCGCCGAGCTGCAGCTGTTCCGCACCGCGATGGACGCCACCGCCGATGCGGTTTTCCTGGCCAACTGCAGCGACACGCAGTTTGTCGAGGTCAATGCAACCGCCTGCACCCTGCTGGGATACGCCCGCGAAGAATTGATGACCATGGTGCCCGAGCAGCCCACGGCGCCCGGAGAAGTGGCGCACCTGTTCGAAGCCATCATCACCGGCCCCCTGGATGCCTTGACGGAAACCAGCCTGCGGCGCAAGGATGGCTCCGAGGTGGAGGTCGAGGTGCAGCGGCAAACCCTGGAATCCAGTGCGCAATCCATCATGGTCTGCGTGGTACGCGACATCACCGAGCGCAAGCAGGCCCGGCAGGATATCCTGCACCTCATCGCGGACCTTGAGGAGCGCGTGCGCCAGCGCACCGAGCAGCTGCTGGTGGCCAACCAGGAACTGGAGGCTTTTTCCTATTCGGTGTCGCACGACCTGCGCACGCCGCTGAGCACGATCAATGCCTTCAGCAGCCTGCTCGGCAAGGAAATCGGTGCCAGCGAGCGCGGCAAGCACTACCTCGCCCGTATCCGTGCCGGAGCGATCCACATGGGCGAGCTGATCGACGCCTTGCTGGCGCTTGCGCAGGTTTCCCGAAGCATCCTGCGGCGGGAGCGGGTTGACATCAGCGCCATGGCCGAGACGATATTGAACCAATACCGGGAGCGCGAGCCCGCCCGGATCGTGGAATTGGACATCGAGCCCGCGCTGGCGGCGCACGGCGACCCGCGCCTGTTGCAGCAGGTGCTTGACAACCTGCTCGGCAACGCCTGGAAGTTCAGCGGGCAGCAAGCCCACGCCTGCATTGCCGTGAAGCGTGCAAGCTGCACCGACGGCCAGGAAGAATTTGCGATACGGGACAACGGCATCGGCTTTGACATGGCGTATGCAGCCAAGCTTTTCGTCCCTTTCGAGCAGTTGCACAGCCAGTCGGAATTTTCAGGCCATGGCATTGGCCTGGCGACGGTTTACCGGATTGTCACTCGCCATGGCGGCACGATCAGGGCCGAATCAGCCCCCGGCCAGGGCGCCACGTTCTACTTCACGCTGGAGAAGCAGCCCAAGGAAGACGGCTCGTCCACACCCACGATGATGAGCGGCCTGCCGCCCGTAGAGAGCGTGAAGGACATGGCGCCCGCTGAATTAGAGCCAACTCACCCTGACTGGAAAACGCTGCCCAGCGTTTGAGGGCTTGGATTGGATTCGGGGAGGCCCCCTCCCCGCCTTCCCCAGCGGGGAAGGAGAAATACGCAGAGGTAGCAGAAAACTTGCGCAATTGAGCATGAAAAGTGCCACCAGCGCAGGCAGCGATTGCGCAAGCAGCTATTTATTTTGTAGCAATCTGATGGCCGTGCCGCCGCTGTTGCAAGTCAGGGTGATTGGACTCTAGGCAGCGAACCAGTCAGTGAATCAGTTTCAGTCCGGGCGGCAGCGACTCACCCATGACGCGGCGCTCGGCGGCTTCGTCCAGCTCGACGCGGTGGCGCACCATCTCGGCCCAGGCGGGCGGGGCATGGCTGGCGGCCAGCCGGGCCATGACCTGCTCGCGCAGCGCCGGCGGCACATCGCGCACCCTGTCGTCGGTGACGCGGGCGATGCTGGCGGCGGCAAAACCAGCGGCGTCCAGGCGCTTCCAGTCGAGCGCCAGCAGGGCATGCAGCCAGTCTGCGGCTTTTTCAGCGGCCACCACGTCATGCGAACTGCCATAGAAAGGCTGGCGGGCGCCGATGCGGCCCAGCGCCCACAGCGCCAGGCTGTCGCCGGCGCTGTCAGGGGCAGCCTGCTTTTTCAGCGCGGCCTGCAGCCGGCCCAGCAGCCAGTCGCCGATCTCGGCCTTGTAGTCGGCCGGGATGCGCTCCAGCGACGCGCCCAGGCGCAGCATGTCCTGCTCGCTGCCCCGCACCGGCGGTGCGGCGCCCGGCTCCAGCGCGTCCCGGTTGCCCTGCAGGTTGAAGGCGAAGTCGTCCAGCAGGCGCAGCTGCTGGGTTGCGTCCAGGCCGCCGGCCACGCGGCGCCACAGCGTCCACCATTCGGCGCAGACCTGCTTGTCCCGGCTGAACTGAACGCCCTGCTCGAACTGCGGCCAGAGCTGCTGCAGCCGCCAGCCGTCCAGCGCATCGCCAAAGCCGGGCCGCAGGCAGTAGCCGGCCAGGTTCAGCCAGACCCGCTCATGCTCGGCCGAGCGGCGGCGCCCGCGCGTGCGCTGGAACAAGGCATCGAAGAGCTGGCGCAGCTCCGGCGTGGCCCAGCGCTCGCGCTCGCCCAGGAGCTGCTCCAGCTGCGCCCTGAGCTGCCGGACCTCCTTCGCTGTCACCGACTGGTGGTTGGTGCCGAAGATGCGGTCGATCTTCTGGATGGCCTGGCCCAGGCGGGCGGCGGGCGGGCCGGTGTCGGCAGGTTTTTCATCCGTCTGCGCCGGGCTGTCCGCATGCCGCAAGTCAAACTCCAGCCGCCAGCGCTGGCTCGCATCGGCCAGGCTGACGCAATAAAGCTCCAGCGTGCCGACTTCGGTCAGCGCGGCCGCCAGCTGCACCGCAATGTCCTGCCGGCGCCGGGGCGCCTGGCCTGCAGGCGCTGCGCCTGCCGAGGGTCCACCTGCCGCATCCGGCGCGGCCTGCAGCACCATCACGATGGGCGGCAGCCGCACCAGCGTCTCGTCATTGAGGGGCTGCAGCGCCACCAGCTCGCCAGCCTGCGCCGGCGCCTGGCCCGCCGCATCGGCCACTGCGCTGAAGAGCTGAAAGCGCACCGGCTGGCCCACGCGCAGGGCGAAGGTCCGGTCTTTGAGCACGATTTCCTCGCCCGCCCCGGCGCCGCGCGGCAACAGGCAGATGCCCTGGGCACTGGCCCCATCCTTCGCGTCGCCCAGCCGCAGGAAATAGCTGCGCGCCGAGCCGCCGCCGATGCGCGGCCCCCGCCCCTGCCGCGACAGCGCATAGGCCACGGCGCCGCGCGCCACCGCCACATCGGGGTTGTCGTTGTGCAGCTGGCGCAGCGGCGCGCCGCGCCAGCCGGCCAGCGTGTCCTGCAGCCGCCGCGCCAGCGCCTGGCCGCGAAACACCCCGCCGTTGAGCAGCAGCGTGTCGGGCATGGCGCCGCCGTGCTGCCGCAGAAAATCGGCGATGTGCCGGGTGATCGCCGGGTCCCGGGCATACGGCAGGCCAAAGGCGACGATGCCGCCGCGCGCCTGCGCCACCTTCTCGTCAAGCCCGACCTGGGGGAAGAAGCCGTCCACGATGAGGTGCTCGACCTCTTCGCGGGTCAGCACCGCCGAGCGGCTGCCGCCGATCAGGCGGGCGCCGCCGCCCAGCAGTGTCACCGGCGCCTGCGCGGGCGCGTCGCCGGCCAGCAGCAGCTCCTTGGCGACGCGGCAGCGCTCGGTCAGCTGGCTCAGCCGGCTGGCCGACAGCGGCGCGGCGGGCGCCTGGCCTGCCGCGCCGGCCAGGCGCGCCTCGACCACGTGGGCCAGCGCCAAGTCCATGTTGTCGCCGCCCAGCATCAAATGGTTGCCCACGCCGATGCGGTTCAGCTCGGGCTGGCCGCCCTCGCCCAGTACGACCTGGATCAGGCTCAGGTCGGTGGTGCCGCCGCCGACATCGCAGACCAGCACCAGCCGGGTCTGCGCCAGTTCTTCAGCCACCTTGCCGGCATGGCGCAGCAGCCAGTCATGGAACACCGCCTGCGGCTCCTCCAGCAGGCGCAGCTGCGCCAGCCCGGCCTGGCGGGCGGCGGCAAGGGTCAGGGCGCGGGCGCCTTCGTCAAACGAGGCCGGCACCGTCAGCACCAGGTCCTGCCGGGCCAGCGGCGCCTCCGGAAAGCGCGCGTCCCAGGCCGAGCGCACATGGCGCAGGTAGCTGGCGCTGGCCTCGACCGGCGAGACTTTGGGCACATCGGCCGGCGCGCCCCAGGGCAGGATAGGCGCCAGCCGGTCCACCGCCGCATGCGACAGCCAGCTCTTGGCGCTGGCCACGAAACGGCCCGGCACCTGCGCGCCCAGCGTGCGCGCCAGCTGGCCGATCACCGCCGGGGCCGGGGCGGCGCTCTCAGGCTCAAGGGCTTCGGATGATTCAGTTGTTTCAGAGGCCGGGGGCGCGTCGTCCGGCCACGGCAGCCGCAGCGCATCGGGCGCCAGCTCGCCCGGCGCCGGGTGGTAGCGGCACGACGGCAGCAGCGGCAAGGCGGCGACCTGTCCCGGCGCGACCAGCTGCTCGATCTCGAACAGCCGGATAGCAGCCGGCCCGGCGTCGCCCGGCGCCAGCGGCGCATAGGCCACCACGGTGTGCGTGGTGCCCAGGTCGATACCGACAACATACTTTTTCATGGGGCCTTCAAAAGTGATGCTATTTAATTAATAGCTGCTTGCGCAAGCACTGCCTGCGCCACAGACACTTTTAATGCGAAACTTGGCAATTTTTCTGCTTCGCCCGGCGTTTTTCTTGCCTTGCTGGCTAGTTGCACACATCTTGTCGAGGCGCACTGATCTGGCGCCTTCCGCCGCTGGCTGCCGTATGCACACATCTTTT
>JAQGNK010000252.1 GCA_028291905.1 Polaromonas sp. | reverse complement strand
ACCACGTCGCTGGCCGACAGGCCGCGCTGCGCGACCTTCTGCGGGTCGAGCCAGACGCGCATCGAATAGTCGCCGCCGCCGAAGATCTGCACCTGGCCCACGCCCTGGATGCGCGCCAGCCGGTCCTTGACATTGAGCACCGCGTAGTTGCGCAGGTAGGTCATGTCGTAGCGGTTGTTCGGCGACACGAGGTGAACCACCATCGTGAGGTCGGGCGCGCTCTTGATGGTCGTGATGCCCAAGCGCCGCACCTCTTCAGGCAGGCGCGGCTCGGCTTGCGAGACGCGGTTCTGCACGAGTTGCTGCGCCTTGTCGGGGTCGGTGCCGAGCTTGAAGGTCACGGTCAGCGTCATCACGCCGTCGGTCGTGGCCTGGCTGCCCATGTAGAGCATGCCGTCCACGCCGTTGATCGATTCCTCCAGCGGGGTGGAGACGGTTTCGGCGATCACCTTGGGGTTGGCGCCCGGGTACTGGGCGCGCACCACGACGGAGGGCGGCGCGACTTCCGGGTATTCCGAGATCGGCAGGCCGCGCAGTGCGATCAGGCCCGCGATGAGCATGAGCAGCGACAGCACGCCGGCGAAGATCGGCCGGTCGATGAAAAATTTGGAGAGGTTCATGGTGTTCTTCTTCAGGTGTTCCTGCGCAGGGCTCAGGATTTCGCGGCCTGGGCCACGACGGCCGGCTTGGCCAGCTCGGCCTTGGCCGACATGTCCACCGTCTGCGGCGCGACCAGCGCGCCGGGGCGGATGCGCTGCAGGCCGTTGACGACGATGCGTTCATTGGCCTCCAAGCCGGCCTTGACGATGCGCAGCCCGTTGGCCGAGGCGCCCAGCGTGACTTCGCGGTAGGCGGCCTTGTTGTCGGCGCCCACCACCATCACGAATTTCTTGTTCTGGTCGGTGCCGACGGCCCGCTCGTTGATCAGCAAGGCCTTGGCCGCCGTCGCCTGGCCCATGCGGATGCGGGCGAACTGACCGGGGATCAACTGGCCGTCCTTGTTGTCGAACACGGCGCGGGCGCGCACGGTGCCGCTTTTGGCATCGACCTGGTTATCGACCAGCTGCAATTTGCCTTCAAACGGCGTCTCAGCGGTGGCGGCGGTGCCCATCTGCACCGGAATGCGCTCCAGGTTGCGGTTGGCGCCGCCACTGGCGCCGCCGCCCTGCGCTTCCTTCAGCGCCTTGGCCACGATCTGCTCGTCCGCGTCAAAACTCGCGTAGATCGGGCTGACGGACACCAGGTTGGTCAGCACCTGCGCGCCCGATCCGGCCGCGACCAGGTTGCCGACGGTGACTTCCAGCCGGCCCACCCGGCCGGACACCGGCGCCCGCACCTGGGTGTAGCCCAGGCTCAGGCTGGCGGTCTGCAGCGCCGCCTTTGCCGCACGCAGGTTGGCATCGGCCTCGCCCTTGCCGTTGACGCGCTCGTCGAACTCGCGGCGCGAGATGGCCTGCTCGTCCCACAAGCGCTGCGAGCGCTCCTGCTCGCCCCGGGCTTGCGCCACCCGCGCCTGGGCGCTGGCCACCTGGGCGGCGGCACGCTCGACCTCGGCGGCATACGGCGCCGGGTCGATGGTGAGCAGCAGATCGCCCTTTTTGACCAGCGAGCCCTCGCGGAAATGCACCGCCTGCAGGGTGCCGGCCACGCGCGAGCGGATATCGACCCGCTCGACCGCTTCGAGCCGGCCGGAGAACTCCTCCCAGGCCGCCACCTCGCTTTGCACCACGGTGGCCACGGATACCGGCGTGGCGGGCTGGGCGGCAGCGGCGGCGGCAGGCTGCTCCGCCTTCAAGCCGGATACGCCGAAGATGGAAAAACCGATGGCGGTCACGGCGATGACGGCCAGGGCGCTGGCCAGAATGCGGCGTTTTTTGGGAGTGGCTTGGAGGGATGGCATGGTGGACTCTTCTAGAGGAGGAAATAAAAACTGGATTCAGAAAAAGGAGGCGCCGGCGCCCTGCCCCGCCGACACGGCCGGGCTGGCAAAGAAATCGCTGAACTGCTGCTGCACGGCCGGCGCCCAGGCGGTGGCGCCGCTGCAAGGCTGCTGAAAGCTGCCGGGCCAGCCGGTGGCGCCGGGCAGCACGGTGCACAGCGCCTGCAGCCCGGCGGCGCGCAGGCGCTGTGCATAGGCCAGGGTTTCGTCGCGCAGCGGGTCATCCTGGGCCGTGACCAGCAGCGTGGCGGGCAAGCCGGCCAGTCGCAGGGCCGAGCCGGGCGCGGCATACGGATGGCCGGCATCCGCCATGCGCGGCAGGTAGCCGTGCCAGCCGTCGGCCCAGATGCAGCCGACCGGACCGGCGTCTGCCTTGCGCAGCGAGGCGGTGCCGAGGCAGGGGTCGAGCATCGGCGAGAGCAGTATCTGGCCGTCCAGCTTGATGTCCTGCCGGTCGCGCGCCATCAAGGCCACGGCGGCGGCGATGTTGCCGCCGGCCTCCTCCCCGGCCACCAGCATCGGCGCGCCCTGGCCGGCGAGCTTGGCGCGGGACTTCCAGGCCCAGAGCAAGGCGGCATAGGCGGTTTCGACCGCATCGGGAAACGGGTGCAGGGGGGCCAGCGGATAGTCCAGCGACATCACCACCGCGCCGGCGCCGGCCAGCAGCCCGGCCACGCAGGCGCCCTGTGCCAGCGAGCCGCCGACAAACGCGCCGCCGTGCAGGTGCAGCACCAGCGGCGATTTGCCGTGCACGGTGCGGCGGCCGTAAAAGCGCACATCCACCGGCTTTTCAAAGGAAAGCCGGATTTGCCTGTGAACCCAGGAGGCTGAATCATTAACAGAACCGGTGCCCGAAGGCAGGTGGCTTTTCATTGTCTTCGGCTGCTGGCAGCGCCAATTTGTTGCAATGCAGCGAAGATATTCGATGTAAGACCATTAATAAATAGCCGTTTTATTTATACTTTATTTCCCAGATGAAACAATCAGCCCATATCAAGGCTGAATGCTGACATTCATCGACGCTCCAGCAATGAATGAGCCCACCCGCTCAACGGTTCCAAAGGAATTTTTATGGACAAATTTTTCGCCATGCAGGCTTTTTTGCGGGTGGTCGAGGCCGGCACCTTTACCAAGGCGGCTGATTCGCTGGGAGTTCCCAAGCCCACCGTGACGCGGCTGATCCAGACGCTGGAAAAGGAGCTGGACACCAAGCTGCTCAACCGCACCACCCGCAAGGTCACCGTCACGGCCGACGGCGCGGCCTACTACGAACGCGCAGGCCGGCTGCTCAGTGAAATGGAAGAGCTGGAGTCAAGCATGTCGCGGGCCAAGGCCAGTCCGCGCGGCCGGCTCAGGGTGGATATTCCGGCATCGCTCGGCATGGCCATCATTATTCCGGCGCTGCCTGATTTTTTTGCGCGCTACCCCGACATCCAGCTGGACCTGGGCGTGAGCGACCGGCCCATCGACATCATGGCCGAGAATGTGGACTGCGTCATACGCGGCGGCGAGATCATCGACCAGTCGCTGGTGGCGCGCCGCATCGGCGAGTTCTACATCATGTCCTGCGCATCGCCCGCCTACCTCAAGCGCCACGGCGTGCCGCAGCATCCGCTCGAGCTCAATGACAGCCACCAGACCATCCGCTTCGTGTCGCCGCGCAACGGCAAGCTTTTTGCCTTTCAAATGCACAAGGACGGCGAGGTGATCGACATCGAAGGCCGGCACCAGCTGGCGGTCAATGACTCGAATGCCGGCGTGGCGGCGGCACTGGCCGGCCTGGGCGTGCTGCACACCCTGACCTTTCTGGTCCAGGACCACATCAGCAGCGGCGCGCTGGTGCCGGTTTTCGCCGGCTGGTGCAGCCAGCCCAAGCCGATCCATGTGGTCTACCCGCCCAACCGGCACCTGAGCAACAAGGTGCGGGTGTTCGTGGACTGGGTGGCCGAGCTGTTCGCTCAGCACGACCTGATCCAGCGCAAATGCACATTGCCTTCCTGTTCCCGTTCGCAGCCAGCGCCGCGCCAGCGAGAAAAGATCATCGAAACGGTCGGCTGAGAAAGGGCGAGCCGGCCAGCCCGAAGCGCCAGGGCTGGTCAACCGCCTTTGAAATACCGATGCGCGGGCCGCTCACCACTGAAAATACCAGCCCCGGCTCGGGCGCGAGCAGCGCAAACGGCGGCTGGTCCAGCCGCCGGCCGTTCAAGCCGTGGTCTATCGCCAGCGCCTGCCCGAGCCGCCCCGGCCCGGCGCAGAGCAGGCGAATATCCTCCAGGCCGCGCCGCTCGCGCATCAGCGCCAGCCCGTCGGTCGGGGCCAGCGCCCGCACCAGCACCCCGGCGCCATGACCGGCTTCGCGGCAGACAAAATTCAGGCACCAGTGAATGCCGTAGGAGCGGTAGACATAGGCGCGGCCGGGCGGCCCGAACATGGCGGCGTTGCGCACGGTCGGGCCGCTGAAACTGTGCGAGGCCGGGTCTTCATGGTCATAGGCCTCGGTCTCGACGATCATGCCGCCGACGCCGCCCACCAGCAGCCGCACGCCGATCAGCGCACGCGCCACGGCGCTAGACGAGGTTGAGAAATCCACACCGGCCAACAAAGCGGAAAATTCTTGCAACGCAGCTCCTGAAATAGAAAAAGAAAACAGCTTACCCATGCGCGTGCCGCTGGAGACAACAAGGCGCCGCCGAAGAATCCCGGACCTTGCCCAGGGCGGCTGTCAGACTAATTCCTGAACCTGTTCAGAATTGGCGAAGGGTGAGATTCAGGATGGGCCTACGCCGGCTTTGGCGCTTGGCCAGCAGCTGCACAGTCGCATCGGGGTTAAGTTAAGGGCTCAACCCAGGGAGATATCAAAAATGTCCAGATTTACCGCACCGCCCCCCAATGGCGACAGCCGCAGGGCCATCGAGCAGCGCGCCCGCGAGGCCACCCGGCCTGCCGCGCCGGAAAAGAAAGGAAGATGGCCATTTCCGGTTGACGGCAATCCATCGGCCAATGACCGGGAAGCTGGCCCGCAAGCCAGCGCCGAACGGATCAAGAATTCGGCTTGATGCACCAGCCGCGCCAAGCGGCACACCCGCCATGCCGCACGCCTGTTTGCAGCGGCATGGCTGCTCAACAAAGGGCCATCACCATGACTTGCAAGGGCTGCGGCCCGGCAGTCATTTTGCTATTGAATAAATAGCTGGTTGCGCAGGTATTGCCTGCGCTATGGCCACTTTTCATACTCAATCGCGGAATTTTTTGGCTACCGCTTGTGTCAGCGCGCCATGCGGCGCCGGGCCGGCTCAGTGCGCCGTCTTGGGCGCCGGCCTGAGCCGCTTGATACCGGTCACCGCCAGCAGCACGATGGCCCCGGCCACAATGCCCACCACGGCGTCAAGCGCCAGCGGCGCAATGGCGGCCAGCACGCCGCCAATGCCATCAACACTGGCCGCAGCTTGCGTCAGCACCTCGATGGCATGGTGCAGGGGTGCCAGGCCATGGGTCAGGATGCCGCCGCCGACCAGGAACATGGCCACTGTGCCGGCGACCGACAAAAACTTCATCAGCCACGGGGCCACCCACAGCACGCCGCGCCCCAGGCTGCGCTGGAAGTTGCGCCACGCGCCGAGCCCCGCACGCTTGCTGAGGTACAGCCCGCCATCGTCGAGCTTGACGATGCCGGCAACGATGCCATACACCCCCACCGTCATCGCAATGGCAATGCTGCTCAGCACCGCCAGCTGGGTGGTGAACGGGCTGGCCTGCACCGTTCCCAGGGTGATCGCCACGATTTCAGCCGAGAGGATGAAGTCGGTCCGCACAGCCCCTTTGATCTTGGTCTTTTCAACCTCCACCAGATCCACGGCCGGGTCAGACAGCGCCTTGGTCAGCATTTCGTGCTCGGCGGCCTGCTCGGCCTTGCTGTGCAGGAACTTGTGGGCCAGCTTTTCAAAGCCTTCGTAGCACAGGAAGGCGCCGCCCACCATCAGCAGCGGCGTGACCGCCCAGGGGATGAAGGCGCTGATGGCCAGCGCGGCAGGCACCAGTATCAGCTTGTTGACAAACGAGCCCTTGGCCACGGCCCAGACCACCGGCAACTCGCGGTCAGCCTTCACGCCCGATACCTGCTGCGCATTGAGCGCCAGATCGTCGCCGAGCACGCCGGCGGTTTTCTTGGCGGCCACCTTGGACAGCAAGGCAACATCGTCCAGAACAGTGGCGATGTCATCGATCAGGGCAAGAAGGCTGGTGGCCATATGTTTTTTGGTTTTTTAAGGATTGACAAAGGTTTTCGCCGGATTGGAAAACACGGAAAACCGCGTGCGGGCTACTGTACTTTATGGAATCAGGCTGCAGGCTCGCAGGTTTTTAGCCCACAAAAAAACCGCCGTGAGGCGGTTTCAGGCTGCAAAAAACCGCAAGGCGGCTGCAGGCATCAGTTCGAGCGCAGGCGGCCCATGATGTAGCCCACGGCCAGCGCAATGCCGACGGCTTCCAGAGGCTTTTCCTGAACCCAGGACTTGGAGGTTTCCATGACGCGCGGCGCCGTGTCGCTGAGCTTGCGGGCCTGGTCGGAGACGCGGCCGGTCACGCTGGTCACGCCGCTCGCCAGCTTGTCCACAGCCTGGTGGGCAACGGAAGAGAAGCGGTCCACTGCATCGTGGGCAGGGGTAGCGACCTTGTTGACCGTGCTTTGCACGTCAGCGCTGTTCAAATCGGCCCCAGCGTTCAATGTTCCTGGCATGCCATCGGCATCAATAATGCCTGCAGAACCTGCAGTAGAAGCGGTAGAGCCGTTGCCGGGGTTAAAAGTTGAGTTTTCCATCATGTTTCCTTCCAAAAGATTAGTGAATTCAGAAGACCTGCAGAGCAGCTTCCTCCCTAAACAATAACTGGAAAATGGCGCGCAAACAGACACTATCCAGCAGAGGCCTTGACTTTAAAAGCCTGGCCGATGCGCGCCTGTACGCAGGCGCAGAAGCCGGCTGTAGGACAGAAAGGACAACCGCGCCTTATCGCGCCCAAACCCCATCAGCGGGCAGCCATGGCCGCACAATGCAGACTCATTGCAAGCCTGCAGGAACGGCATCAGGCCCATCCCAGCCATCCGAACGAAGGAGAAACACCCATGCACACGGCTCACCATCCATTGATCGCTTCAGCAAGCCACGGCCTGCCCCACAAGGGGCCGGGCGAAGACCCGGGCACCGGCGAGGAAGGGCTGGAACTGCCGGTCAACCCGGACCAGGGAACGCCGCTGATCCCGAAAGAAGACGGCAGCGTGGAAGTGCCGGCCTGAACGCCTCGCCACTGCTGCTGCGGGGCGGTGTGGCGGCGGACTCTTGCGGCTACAGCTTAATCAACGCTGCGCTTGAGGCGGATTTCCTCCAGCTTGACGCTGCCGAAATCGACCGTCTTGAGCGACGGCATTTCACGTTTGAAACCGGCCGCCTGCTCGTAAAAGCGCAAGGCGCGCTCATTGCCCAGCAGCACCCAGAGCGTGACCTGGGTGCAGCCTTCGTCCTTGAGGCCGTCGCGGGCGCCGTCCCACAGCAGCAGGCCCACGCCTTTGCCCCAATGCGCGGGCGCCACGTACATGGCCCAGATTTCGCCCACGGTGGAACGGGTCTTGGGGTCGCGCGAGCGGTCGTAGCCGACAAAACCGACGATCTCCTCGCCATCGGTGGCCACCAGCAGCTGCGGCTCGCTGTATTCAATCGCTTCGCGCCAGTAGGCCTGGCGCTTTTCCACGGTCATCTTGTTCAGATGGTCGGCGGGCATCAAGTCCTTGTAGGCGGCATGCCAGGTGGCAACGTGGATTTCGGCAATGGCCTTGGCATCGCGGGCGGTGGCGGGGCGGACAAAATAGCTGGACATGAGGAAAATCGCTTCTAAATATCGGGAGCGCAAAGCTCGGGAGGCCGGATTGTCTCGCAAATCGAATCAAGGCCCGGCGCCGCCGCCATTTCGGACAGCGGCCAGCGCAGCCCCAGGCGCCGCGCCTTTCATCCACTTGTTCATCCATCCATGCTATTCATGTCAGCGACCAGTTCCTCTAGTTTTACAGCCCGCATCGAGCCCGGCGGCGCCACCTTCGAGGCACCCGCCTCGCTGCCGCTGCTGCAGGCCGCCGAGCGGGCGGGGCTCACGTTGCTGGCCAGCTCCTGCCGCAATGGCACTTGCCGGGCCTGCATCTGCCAGCTCGCCAGCGGGCAGGTGGTCTATCGGATCGAGTGGCCTGGCCTGAGCCTGGATGAGAAGCTCGAAGGCTTCATCCTGCCCTGCGTGGCGCATCCGGCGTCCGACGTGGTGATCAGCCTGCCGTTCTGACCGGCCTATGCGCCTTGCCGAAAAAATATGAACAAATTACCATTTTGCGCAGACCTAACCTGCACACATAGCTATTATTTTCATAGCATACAATGCTGGCTTTACCTAAAACCAGCCGCCGCAATTGGCCACCCAGCCAGCGGCGCACGTTTCAAACCTGGCATTGGCTTCACCAAAAGATGCATCTGAGCTGTTTTTTTACGCCCCCTCTGATGGGGCTTCACACCACGCAGCTAAGGCATGATGGCTCCATGGCAAACTTTACTTTGACCCGCCTGGCCCGCAGGCTGGCAGCGTCTGCCGCCATCGCCCTTCTGGCCTGCCTCGGCTCGATGGCGGCGGGCCCGGCAGCGGCCGCCGCGCCGTTCGAGGACACCATGGCCCAGCGCACGCTGGCCTGCACCGCCTGCCACGGGCCGCAGGGCCGCGCCGCGCCCGACGGCTACTACCCCCGGCTGGCCGGCAAGCCGGCCGGCTACCTCTACAACCAGCTGGTCAACTTCCGCGAAGGGCGCCGGCATTACGGCCTGATGACCCAGCTCATCGCGCCATTGAGCGACGCCTACCTGCTGGAGATGGCCCAGTACTTCTCAAGCCTGGACGTGCCCTACCCCGCGCCACTGGCCAGCACCGCGCCCGCCGAGGTGCTGCGTCGGGGCCAGCAGCTGGCGATGCAGGGCGATGCTGGCCGCCAGGTGCCGGCCTGCGTGCAGTGCCACGGCCAGGCCATGACCGGCGTGGCGCCCAACATTCCGGGCCTGCTCGGCCTGCCGCGCGACTACCTCAATTCGCAGCTCGGCGCCTGGAAGGCCGGCCAGCGCCGCGCCCATGCGCCCGACTGCATGAAGGACGTGGTGTCGCGCCTGAGCCTGGAAGACATCAATGCGGTGGCCAGCTGGGTCGCCGCCCAGCCGCTGCCGGCCAACACCCATCCCGCCAACGCCCTGCCCGCGCTGGCGCCGGGCGCGGCGGCCATCAACTGCGGCAGCGCCCCGCTGCCCGATGCCGGCCTGGCCCGCGCAAGGCCCTGAACATGAAAATCCGGACCCGATTTTTGCTGGGCCTTTGCCTGCTGGCGCTCGTAGCCGCTGCTGCCGTGTGGTGGCTGAACCTGCGCGATGAAGCCGACATCAATACCATCACCACCTACACCACCAGCGACAGCCGCATCGAGCGCGGCGCCTACCTGGCGCGGGCCGGCAACTGCATGACCTGCCACACCGCGCGCGGCGGCCAGCCCTATGCCGGCGGGCTGGGCATTGCCACGCCGTTCGGCACCGTGTTCACCTCCAACCTGACGCCCGACAGCGCCACCGGCATCGGCAGCTGGTCGAACGACCACTTCTGGCGCGCCCTGCACAACGGCCGCTCCAAGGACGGCCGGCTGCTGTACCCGGCCTTTCCGTACACCAGCTACACCCAGGTCACGCGGGAGGATTCGGATGCGCTGTTTGTCTATCTGCGCAGCCTGCCGGCGGTGAGCCAGCCCAACCTACCGCATGGGCTGCG
>JAQGNK010000245.1 GCA_028291905.1 Polaromonas sp. | reverse complement strand
ATGCCGATTCCTTGTGATGCGGCGCCTGCCTTGCAAAGGCGCGCCGGGTGATTCAATGCGTCTGGATTTTGCTACTGAATTCATAGCTGCTTGCGCAGATCGTGCCTGCGCAAACCGACTATTTCATGCCTAAAACAGGCTGGGGACTTGACGTCGGTTCGCTCTAGAAGAAGCCCAGCGCCTTGGGGCTGTAGCTGACCAGCAGGTTCTTGGTTTGCTGGTAGTGGTCGAGCATGACCTTGTGGGTTTCGCGGCCGATGCCCGACTCCTTGTAGCCGCCGAAGGTGGCATGCGCCGGGTAGGCGTGGTAGCAGTTGGTCCAGACGCGGCCGGCCTGGATGGCGCGGCCCATGCGGTAGGCGGTGCTGCCGTCGCGCGTCCAGACGCCGGCGCCCAGGCCGTAGGGGGTGTCGTTGGCAATCGCCAGCGCCTCGGCCTCGTCCTTGAAGGTGGTCACCGCCAGCACCGGGCCGAAGATTTCCTCCTGGAAAATCCGCATCTTGTTGTGGCCCTTGAACAGCGTGGGCTGGATGTAGTAGCCGTCGGCCAGGTCGCCCGGCATCTGCGCCCGCTCGCCGCCGATCAGCAGCTCGGCGCCTTCCTGCTTGCCGATGGCTAGGTAGGACTCGATTTTCTTCATCTGCTCCATCGACGCCTGCGCGCCCATCATGCAGTCGGTGTCCAGCGGGCTGCCCTGCTTGATGGCTGCAACGCGCTGGAGCACGCGTTCCATGAACTTGTCGTAGATCGACTCCTGGATCAGCGCCCGCGACGGGCAGGTGCAGACCTCGCCCTGGTTGAAGGCGAACAGCACCATGCCTTCGATCGCCTTGTCGAAGAATTCGTCGTCGGCGTCGGCGATGTCGGCAAAAAAGATGTTGGGCGACTTGCCGCCCAGCTCCAGCGTCGCCGGAATCAGGTTATTGGCCGCCGCCTGGGCAATCACGCGGCCGGTGGCGGTCGAGCCGGTGAAGGCGATCTTGGCGATGCGCTTGCTGGTGGCCAGCGGCATGCCGGCCTCGCGGCCATAGCCGTTGACGATGTTGAGCACGCCGGGCGGCACGATGTCGGCAATCAGCTCGGCCAGGATCAGAATGGAAATCGGCGTCGATTCGGCCGGCTTCAAGACCACGCAGTTGCCGGCGGCAATCGCCGGCGCGAGCTTCCAGGCGGCCATCAGGATCGGGAAGTTCCACGGAATGATCTGGCCGACCACGCCCAGCGGCTCGTGGAAATGGTAGGCGATGGTGTCGCCGTCGATTTCGCTCAGGCTGCCTTCCTGCGAGCGCAGGCAGCCGGCGAAGTAGCGGAAATGGTCGGCCGTCAGCGGAATGTCGGCGTTCAGGGTTTCGCGGATGGCCTTGCCGTTGTCCACGGTTTCGGCGTAGGCCAGCAGTTCGAGGTTTTGCTCGATGCGGTCGGCAATCTTGAGCAGCATATTGGCCCGTTCGGCGGCCGGCGTCTTGCCCCACTTGGGCGCGGCTGCATGCGCGGCGTCCAGCGCCAGCTCGATGTCTTCGGCGGTGGATCGCGCCGCCTTGGTGTAGGGCTGGCCGGTGATCGGGGTCATCACCTCGAAGTAGTTGCCCTTGACGGGCGCGACGAATTTGCCGCCGATGAAGTTGTCGTAGTGGTCTTTGTAAACGACTTTGGCGCCGGCGGCGCCGGGGGTGGCGTAGATCATGTTGTTGTCTCCTTTGGGTGTGATGAATGCGCATGAAGCTGCTTGCGGCCTGGGCCGGGCAACACATGCCGGGTCTTTGCAGGGGATGTGCCAGCGGACAGTTTCAGCGGGAAATGGCGCAAGCTGTGTAAAAAACGGTGAGCAAAACCTGGGCGGGGCACGGGCAGGGCGGCTTGTCTGCCAAAGCCTGGCACAGCTTGTTCCAAAACGGCACAGGCCACCGGTTGTTCTGGTTCAAACACAGCGCACCGCTGGCGCACAATGCAAAGCTTGCCGCCGCCCAACGCGGCCATGCCGGAGGTGGCGCACCCATCCCGCGCACTGAATCAAACGGAGACAAACCCCATGATTGCATCTGCCTTGCAGCCGCGTCCCGTGCCCAGCCAGTTGCGCGAGGCGCGCCGGCAACTGATGAACCGGGGCAGCCTGCCGCCCGGCCTGATCGAGCCCGAACTGGCGCGCTCCTGGCTGCGCAGCTGGAACGCGGGGCTTCAGCCGTGTGGGCGCATGCCGGGCGCGCCGCATGCGTCCGGCGCCCAGCTGGCGCGGGCGCTGGAGCAGCAGCGCGAACTGCTCGCCCATGCCCGGCCGGTGATGGAGTTCATCTTCGACCAGACGCAGGAATCCGGCAGCATGGTGATTCTGGCCGGGGCGGACGGCATGCTGCTGCACGGCTTCGGCGACCTGGAATTTGTCAGCCGCGCCGAAAGGGTGGCGCTGCGGCCCGGTGCCAGCTGGCTGGAGCGCTACCGGGGCACCAACGCCATCGGCACGGCGCTGGCCGACGGTCAGGCGGTAGTGGTGCATGCCAATGAACATTACCTGGAGCGCAATGGTTTTCTGACCTGCGCCGCCGCGCCCATCCGAGACAGCAGCGGCCGCACCCTGGGCGCGCTCGACGTGTCGGGCGACCACCGCGGCTACCACCGCCATACCCTGGGCCTGGTGCGCTCGGCGGTCCGGATGATCGAGCACCGGCTGTTCGACACCCGCCACGACCTGCGCCACGGGGGCAGGCTGCGGCTGCGCCTGCATGCCCAGCAAGAAGGCCTGGGCACCGTGGCCGAGGGCCTGCTGGCGGTCAATGAAGACGGCTTGCTGGAAGGCGCCAACAGCACCGCGCTGCATCTGCTGGGCCTGGGCTGGATGGACCTGGGCAAGGTCCGGCTCGACACCGTGCTGGCAGAGCCGGTGGCGCGACTGTTCGAGGGGGGCCAGCGCGTGTCGCCGGTTCCGCACGTGGTGCATACCGCGTCGGGGCAGGCGGTATGGGTCAGGGTCGAGGCTGGACGCCAGGCCTTTTCCCCGTTGCTTGCGTCGCGCGAGCCGCTGGCCCTGGCGCCAGCGCCCAGGCTCGCGGATGAACCCGCCGACGCCCTGGATGCGCTTGACGCGGGCGATGCGGCCTTGAAAGCGGTCATTGCCCGGGTCCGCAAGGTCATGGACAAGCCGATTGCGCTGCTGCTGCAGGGCGAGTCGGGCGTGGGCAAGGAAGTGCTGGCGCGGGCCATGCACCAGTGCAGCGCGCGCCGGGGCCGTCCTTTTGTCGCCGTCAACTGCGCGGCCCTGCCGGAAAACCTGATCGAGGCCGAGCTTTTCGGCTACCAGGGCGGCGCCTTCACCGGCGCCCGGCGCGAAGGTGCGCCGGGGCGCATACGGGAAGCGCACGGCGGCACCCTGTTCCTGGATGAAATCGGCGACATGCCCCTGCTTTTGCAGGCGCGCCTGCTGCGCGTGCTGCAAGACCGCGAGGTGACGCCGCTGGGCGGGGGCAAGCCGGTGGCGGTCGATTTTTCGCTGGTGTGCGCCACCCACCGGGACCTGCCGGCTGAAATGCAGGCCGGGCGTTTCCGTGAAGATCTGTACTACCGGCTCAATGGCCTGACGCTACGCCTGCCTGCGCTGCGCGAACGATCCGACCTTGGCCAGCTGCTGTCGAGCGAGTTGCGGCGCCTGTCGCCCGGCCGCCGCGTTGACATTGCGCCTGGCCTGCTGCAGAGCCTGCGCCGCTACCGCTGGCCCGGCAATCTGCGCCAGCTGGCCAATGCCCTGCGCACCGCCTGCGCGCTGCTCGATGCCGATGAAGCCGTGATTGGCTGGGAGCATCTGCCCGACGATCTGGCCCAGGCGCTGCAAGGCCCTGATGCAGCGCTTGCCGCCGAGCCGCCCAGCCTGGCTGATGACACCTCAGCCGACTTGCGCACGGTGTCGCGCCAGGCCATTGCCCGCGCGGTGAGCGCCTGTGGCGGCAACCTGTCGGAGGCCGCTCGCAGCCTGCGCATCAGCCGAAACACGCTGTACCGCAGGCTGCGCGACTGAAACGCTTGAAATGGCAAACCCCGCAAGGCAGGCAGGCGGGCGGGCGCTTTACAGCCGGCCCAGCAGCAGGAACTCCATCAGCGCCTTTTGCACATGCATCCGGTTCTCGGCCTCGTCCCAGACCACCGACTGCGGGCCGTCGATGACCTCGGCCTCGACTTCCTCGCCCCGGTGCGCCGGCAGGCAGTGCATGAACAGTGCGTCGGGCTTGGCCACGCCCATCATCTCGCCATCGACGCACCAGTCGGCGAATGCCTTCTTGCGGGCCTCGTTCTCGGCCTCGTAGCCCATGCTGGTCCACACATCGGTGGTCACCAGGTCGGCACCTAGGCAGGCCTGCATCGGGTCCTTGAAAACCTGGTAGCTCTCGGGCGAGCGCAGGCCGGCAATCGACTGATCGACCTCATAGCCGCCCGGCGTGCTCAGGTGCATCTTGAAGTCCAGGATCTCGCTGGCCTGCAGCCAGGTGTTGGCCATGTTGTTGCCGTCGCCGACCCAGGCCACCGTCTTGCCCTTGATCGAGCCGCGA
>JAQGNK010000239.1 GCA_028291905.1 Polaromonas sp. | reverse complement strand
AGTGCTGGTCGAAGTGCAGCACCAGCTGTTCAACCTGGGCGGCGAGCTGTCGATTCCGGGCTTCGAGCTGCTCAAGCCCGAGGCGGTCGCGCTGCTCGACGAGGCGCTGGAAACCTACAACGCCCAGTTGCCCCGGCTGGCCGAGTTCATATTGCCGGCCGGCTCCCGCGCCGCCTCGCTGGCGCACATTTGCCGCACCGTGGCGCGCCGCGCCGAGCGCGCCGTGGTGGCGCTGGACAAGGTGGAAACGCTGAAGGACGCGCCGCGCCAGTACCTCAACCGCCTGAGCGACCTGCTGTTCGTGCTGTCGCGCGTGCTCAACCGGATGAACGGCGGCGACGATGTGTACTGGAAGAGCGAGCGCATGGCGCGGATGGCGCAGGAAGATGGCGCCTCGCGGGAATGAGAAAAATGGCCCCAGCAGCATTTTCAAGTGCCAAATCGGCCTCTGGCGCAATAAATTCATGCGCTGCCAGCTATCAAATCAGGAGTGGATGAGTCGCCGATAGCCCGGTGCCGGCAGCATTTGGGAAGCGCTCCAGACGCTGTTCCTGCCGGACCCTAAATCTCGTAATTCGCCCCGCCCGGCGCGTCGCTCAGGGTGGTTTCGATCACCGCGCGGTTCAGCGTCGGGGCGAACGATTCAATGAAGGCATAGACGTAACCGCGCAGGTAGCTGCCGCGCCGCACCGCCAGCTTGGTCAGGTTGATGCCGAACAAGGCGCCGGCGTCCAGCGCCCGCAGCGCCGTGTCGCGCTCGGCCTCATAGGCAATCGAGGCCACGATGCCCACGCCCATGCCGAGCTGCACATAGGTCTTGATGACATCGGCGTCCATGGCGGTCAGCACGATGTTGGGCGCCAGCTGCTGCTGCCCGAACGCCTCGTCGATGTGGCTGCGGCCGGTAAAACCCGTGTCGTAGGTGATCAGCGGGAACTGGGCCAGGCTGTGCAGCGTCAGCGGCATGCCGAGCAGCGGGTGGCCGGGCGGCACGATGACCGAATGGGTCCAGCGGTAGCAGGGCAGGGCGACCAGGTCGGGGTAGTCATTGAGCGCCTCGGTGGCAATGCCGACATCGACCTCGCCCGACAGCAGCATCTCGGCCACCTGTTTCGGCGAGCCCTGGTGCAGGTGCAGCTTGACGTTCGGGAACTGCTGCCGGAATTCCTGCACCGCCGGCGGCAGCGCGTACCGGGCCTGCGAATGGGTGGCGGCTATCGACAGCAGGCCGTTTTGCCGCGCCATGTACTCCTGCCCGGCCTTTTTCAGGTTGCTGGACTCCAGCAGCAGGCGCTCGATGATGGGCAGCACATGCGCGCCCGGCTCGGTCAGGCCGGTCAGCCGCTTGCCGGCGCGCACGAACAGCTCAATGCCGAGTTCTTCCTCCAGCTCGCGGATCTGCCGGCTCACGCCCGGCTGCGAGGTGTGCAGCGCATGGGCCACGTCGGTGAGGTTGAAGTTGCATCGGACGGTTTCGCGCACCGAGCGCAGTTGCTGGAAATTCATGGGGTCGTCCGGCCGGGCAGGGGATGCGCCAGCGCAAAGCACCGGATTGTGGTCGTGCTTGCCGGTTTCAGGAACGATTCTTTAGTTGGCTTCAAATAAGCAAATCATTGAAGCGGCTGCTTGTTTTTTCAAATTTATTGATGCCATCAAGGAGAAATGAGCGGTTTTTAAACCACAGGCATGAAAAAGATATTCGCTTGAAACGTGAAAAAAACCCGCTATTTCGCCAGCCGGCCAGGAATGCCTAAAAACAGCAGAATGCTCACTTTTTTATAGCTAACTGTGCAGTTATTCATTGCGCTAGAGGTTGATTTGATTGTATTTTTAGCCACCAACCCCGCCACCGGTACTGTCGAATCATTGAAACCGGTTTCATTTTTTGATTGCTTTAAACCTAAAGTATTAATGATTTTGAAGAAAAGAGTATTTTTAAACTGAGAAGTCAAAAGACTTATGAAGTCTGGGGTTTACCCTGAGATGGCAAGAGTGGAGATGGAAACCGACAATCCGTAACAAGTTGCATCATGAATGCAATTTTTTTCGCCAAAATTTTTATAAATGGACACCCCACGATGTTTCGCCGCCGTTTTCTTTCGTTCGCTCCTCAACTGGCCGCACTGTCGGTCGCGCCCGCCTTCATCCGCAGCGCCCATGCCCAGGAAGGGCTGAGCGCCAAGAGCGTCACCATCGGCTGCAGCGCCGACATGAGCGGCCCGCTGGCCGGCACCGGCAATGGCATCAAGGCGGGAGCCGAGGCGGCCATGGCGCAGATCAATGCCAAGGGCGGCGTGCAGGGGCGCCAGCTGCAGCTGCAAATCGTGGACGACGGCTATGTGGCGCAGCGCACGGTTGGCAACGTCAAGAAAATGATCGACGACAGCAGCGTGTTTGCCCTGATGTCCTGCGTCGGCACGGCCAACAACACAGCCATCATGCCGATGATCGAGGCGTCCAGCCTGCCTTACGTGGCCCCGGTGACTGGTGCGTCATCGCTGCGCACAGCGAGCAACCGCAATGTGTTCCATGTGCGCGCCAGCTACGTCGATGAAACCCAGCGCCTGATCGAAAAGCTGGTGTCCATGGGGATCAAGGACCTGGCCATCGTCTATATGGACAACGCCTTCGGCAAGGAAGTGCTGAGCAACGCCATCACCAGCCTGGCCAAGCTGGGCATCAAGCTCGATGCCCAGGTGGCGCTCGCGGTCGATGGCAAAAACCAGACCGAAGCTGTCGCGCAGATCATGGCCGCCAAGCCCATGGCCGTGCTGCTGGGAACCACCGGGAGCAGCTCGGCGAGCCTGATCGCCGCGCTGAAAAAAGCATCCCCCATGCTGCCGATGGCCGGCGTGAGCAGCGCCCTGTCAGGCGACAACATCAAGATACTGGGCGCCAGCGGTGCCGGCGTGGCGCTGACGATGTTGTTTCCGGACCCCTACAAGGCCAAGAGCCCGCTGGTGCGCGACTACCAGGCAGCGATGCGCGGCATCGGCAAGGACGAGTTTTCCTTGTCCAGCATGGAAGGCTATGTCAACACCCGCGTGCTGGCCGAAGGCCTGGAGCGCGCCGGCCGCGACCTGACGCGGGCCAAGCTGCGCACCGCCTTGCAGAGCTTCCAGAAGTTTGACCTGGGCGGCTTTACAGTGGATTATTCAAAGGCGTCGCCCTTCGTCGGCTCGCAATATGTCGATCTGGGCATCCTCGGCGCCAACGGCCACTTCATCGGCTGATTTTTCGTAATTCAACACCAAATAGGCTGCCAGCGCATGTTTCATATGCGCTGGCAGCTATTGAATTCATAGCTATCAGGCGCTGCCCTGGCTGGTTTTAGATGTGTCCGTAGCTGCCTGCGGCAGCAGCATCGCCATGGTGATGCGCGACACGCAGGTCAGCTCGCCGGCCTCGTTGGTCAGCTCGATCTGCCAGACCTGGGTGGTGCGACCAATATGCACCGGGCGGGTAATGCCCGTGACCCAGCCGCTGCGCACGCCCTTCAGGTGGTTGGCATTGATGTCCAGGCCGACGGTGCGGTGCCCCTTGGGCGCCGCATAGGCCGCGCCGCAGGAACCCAGGGTTTCAGCCAGCACCACCGACACGCCGCCGTGCAGCAGGCCGTAGGGCTGCACCGTGCGCGCATCAACCGGCACCCTGGCGCGGATGAAGTCGTCGCCAACCTCCAGGAACTCGATGCCCAGATGGCTGACCGCGGTGTTGACGCTGCCGGCGGTGAGTAGCTCGACCGAGATGGCTTGTTTCCAGATGCGCATGGC
>JAQGNK010000230.1 GCA_028291905.1 Polaromonas sp. | reverse complement strand
TTGCGCCGACCCCCGTTTTTTCGGGGCAGCGCAGGTCGCCCGTAGCGCAGCGAAGGGACCCAGGCAGCCGGGTCGCCTTTCTTTTGCCTACTTTTCTTTGGCGAAGCAAAGAACAAGTAGGTTGCCGCCGGGCAACCCCCGGCCAGCAAGCCCAAGCAGCGATAACAAAGCCAGGAGCAAACCCCCAACCTGCCAGAACCCGCCACAGCACCCTCCACACCTAACCCCAAAACACTGATAATGATTCTCATTTGTATAATCCTCTGCAGTTGACTCAAGCAAAGCCCAAGGACGCCTTATGAAACCCGTGCTACTTTCCCTCCTGCTCACCCTGCCCCTGGCGTCAGTCCCGGCCCTGGCGCAAACCGCCGCTAGCGCAAATGCCAGCGCCGCAGCGCCCGCCGCCCAGCCGGTCAGCGCCGCCAGCGTGGTCAAGCAGTACGGCGTACTGGTCCAGGCCAGCTACGACGACACCCTGAACAGCACGCTGGCCTTGCAAAAAGCCATCAAGGCGTTCACCGACGCACCTTCCGAGGCCGGCCTAAAAGCTGCCCGCCAGGCCTGGCTGGACGCACGCGAGTTCTACGGCCAGACCGAGGCCTTTCGCTTCTACGGCGGCCCGATAGACGACAAGAATGGCCCCGAAGGCCGCATAAATGCCTGGCCGATGGACGAGTCGTATGTCGATTCCATCAAGAGCGCGCCCAACGCCGGCATCATCAACAACCGCAAGGTCGCGCTGAACAAGAAGCAGCTCGCCGGCCTGAACGAGCGCGACGGCGAGGAAAACATCGCCACCGGCTGGCATGCCATCGAATTCCTGCTCTGGGGCCAGGACCTGAGCACCACCGGGCCGGGCGAGCGTTCGTTTGAAGACTATGTCGATGGCAAGAAACCCAATGCCGACCGCCGCCGCCAGTACCTTGGGCTCGTCACCGAGCTGCTGGTCGATGACCTGCGCTCGGTCTCTAAAGCCTGGGCGCCCCAGGCGGCCAACTACCGCGCCAAATTTGAAAAGGGCGGCAATGAGTCGCTGCGCAAGATGTTCGTCGGCCTGGGCTCGCTGTCGCGCGGCGAGCTGGCCGGCGAGCGGCTTGAAGTCGCGCTCGCCAGCCAGGACCAGGAAGACGAGCATTCCTGCTTTTCCGACAACACCCACCGCGATGTGGTGAACAACGCGCGCGGCATGCAGAACGTCTGGCTCGGCCAGTACAAGCGCGCCGACGGCAGCATGGTGCAAGGCCCTTCGCTGCGCGACCTGGTGGCGGTCAAGAATGTGGCGCTGGCCGACAGCACCTCGGGCCAGATCGCCGCCTCGGTCGCCGCCGCCGAAGCGATCCAGGCGCCTTTCGACCGCGAGATCGTCGGCGCCAAGGATGCGCCGGGCCGCCTGCGCATCCAGAAGACCATCGACAGCCTGGTCGCGCAAAGCAAGGACCTGGTCGCCGCCGCCAATGCGGTGGGCATCAGCAAGCTGACGCTGGCCAAGCCCTGAGCGCCGGGCGCTTTTTAAACTTTTAAATCGTGCTCCTCAAGACAACTTTTCGCACGGCGCTGGCCGCACTGGGCATGGTCGCGGCAGCGGCGGCCGGCCTGAACGCGCTGGCCACGCCTGCGCCGGATGACGAGAAAACCGGCGGCGACACCACCGTGTTCGCCACCGGCCGCAATGCCTTTTCGTTCCCGCTGGCCAACCTGCCCGACGACGAGCGCACCCGGTTTTCCATCGGCAACTCGTTCTTCCGGCGCAACTGGGTGCAGGCGCCCGCCTCCACCACGGCGCGGGACGGTTTGGGGCCGCATTTCATCGCCCGTTCCTGCGGCGGCTGCCATGTGCAGGACGGACGCGGCGCGCCGCCGGACTTCAGCCGGGGGCTCAAGGAGCAGCCGGTCGGCCTCTTGATGCGGCTGTCGATTCCCGGCAAGAACGCCCAGGGCGGCCCGCTGCCCGAGCCAAGCTATGGCGACCAGTTCTCCAATTTCTCGGTGCTGGATGTGCTGCCCGAGGGCGACATCTCGCTGCGCTACGACGCGGTGCATGGCAAGTTCGCCGACGGCACGCCCTACCAGCTGCAAAAGCCGCGCTACGGCTTTTCAAAGCTCAACTACGGGCCGATGGCCAGGGGCGTGATGATCAGCCCGCGCATCGCGCCGCAAATGGCCGGCGTCGGCCTGTTAGAGGCGATTCCCGAAGCCGAGATTCTGCGCAATGCTAGAGAGCAGGCGGCAGCCGACGGCCCGGTGCACGGCATGGTCAACACGGTATGGGATGCGCCCTCGCAGCAGATGCGGCTGGGCCGCTTCGGCTGGAAGGCCAACGTGGCCTCGCTGGCGCACCAGACCGGCGGCGCCTTCCAGGGCGACATGGGCATCACCTCCAGCGTGTTCGCGCAGGAAACCTGCACCAGCAGCCAGAAGGACTGCCTGGCCGCGCCACGCGGCGCGCACGGCCAGGGGCCGGAAATCGACGACAAGACCTTCAACGACGTGGTGTTCTACACCGCCACGCTGGCGCCCGCCGCCCGGCGCAACCCGCGCGATGCCCAGGTGGTGCAGGGCCAGAAGCTGTTTGCCCAGGCGCAGTGCGCGGCCTGCCACCGGCCCAGCTATGTCACCTCGCAAGGCCCGCAAGAGCGCTTTCCTCGCCTGACCAGCCAGGCCCTGCAGGGCCAGACGATCTGGCCCTACACCGACTTGCTGCTGCACGACATGGGGAGCGGCCTGGCCGATGGCCGGCCCGACTTCCTGGCCAGCGGCCAGCAGTGGCGCACGCCGCCGCTCTGGGGCATTGGCCTGATTCCCGATGTCAACGGCCACAACCGCCTGCTCCACGACGGCCGCGCGCGCGGCGTGCTGGAAGCCGTGCTGTGGCACGACGGCGAGGCCAGGGGCAGCAAGGAATCGGTTTTGAAAATGAATGCGCGGGAACGGGCGGCGCTGGTAAAGTTTCTTGAATCGCTCTGAACATCTTTCAAAGGCATCCATGGTCATGGGTTTTTCTGTACGCCGGGTGCGTTCACTCCAGTTGTCACGGCCAGCGGCGGGCCGCCCTTCCCGGCAGGCCCGGCAGATTGCGGCGCTGGCCCTGCTGACGGCGGCCAGCGCCTTCAGCCCCTTGAGTCAGGCGCAAGCCGTGGCGCCCAATGTCGCGGTACCCTTCTACACGCCCGGCAATTTCATGCAGGGGGTCTATCGCTACTGGTATGCGCCGCAGGCCGCCGACTTTGCCGCCCAGTCATCTGCCCTGCCGGTGGTGCTGGCCGCCTACTGCAGCGCCGAGCCGTCGGCGGCGCCGGAAAAGTTCAGCCAGGCCAAGGCCCGGTGGCAGGCCACCGCCGCCGCCTGGGACCGCCTCAGCGGCGTGCAGATCGGCCCGCTGGTGCTGCGCCGCTCGGCCCGGCAGATCGATTTCAATCCCACCCGGCCCGAGCTGATTGCCCGCGCCATCCAGGCCGCGCCCGCCGATACGGCGGCGATGGAGCGCATCGGCACGCCGGCCAAGGGGCTGCCAGCGCTTGAATGGCTGCTCTGGACCCGCCCCGCCGCGCCCGCCACGCCGGCCTGCGCCTACGCGGTGCAGCTGGCCCAGGACATCAACCGGGAAGCCGCAGCGCTGTCCACCGAGTTTGGCCAACTGGCGGCGCGAGACCTGAGCGAAGAGGAGGAAACCAGCGTGCCGGCCATGAGCGAGCTGGTCAACCAGTGGATCGGCGGGCTGGAGCGGCTGCGCTGGGCCAACATGGAAAAGCCGCGCCTGAGCAGCGCCACCGGCCTGGGTGGCGGGCGCAATGCGCCGGCCTACCCGCGCAGCGCCAGCGGGCAGACCGCCGCCAGCTGGGCCGCGCAGTGGCAGGCGCTGCAGGCGCTGGCGGTGGCCCGCACGCCCGAGCCGGCCTTGCCGGGCCAAGGCCTGGCGCCGCTGGAAACCTATCTGCGCGGACGCGGCCTGAACCCGGTCGCCAGCCAGCTGGCCCGCAGCGTGGACAAGGCCGACAAGCAGATGCGCCAGCTGTCGCCCGGCAACCAGACCGGCCTGAGCGCCGCCAGCCGTTCGCTGGGGGAGCTGAAAAAGCTGGCTGAGTCGGATGTCGCCTCGGCGCTGCAGGTCAGCATCGGGTTTTCGGATGCAGACGGCGATTGAGTCGCCCGCCGAAGAGGAACTGGTGCGCCCAGGCAATAAAGCCGTCATTTCCACGCAGGCGGCAATGCTGTGCAACATACCCGGCACCGCCTGGATTACTGCCTTCGCGGAAACGACGCGAGGATGAGCGCTTCAGGCTGGGAGAAAACCACTTGGCTTGTAAGCGCTGCGACCTGATTGCTACTGAATTAATAGCTGCTTGCGCATTGAGTACCTGCGCTGCAGGCTTGTTTGATGCTGGAAACTTGCTGGCTGATCAAAACGAATGCGCCCTGCCGTTGCATTGGACAAGACCAAGATTGACCCCGACCGGAGCCGCGCCATGATGACCACACCCCCCAAGCTGCAGCGCCGCCAGTGGCTGGCCCTGATGGCCGCCCTGCCGGTCACCGCGCTGAACCCTGCCGCCTGGGCTGCCCCGGCAAATTCCGCGCATCGCCTGGCCACGGCGTGGCAAGCGGCGCAGGGCTACCAGATCGGCGTGCTGGCGCAGCGCGGCGCCGCCCTTCAGGTCAGCGCCGCGCTCGACGTGCCGACGCGGGCGCACGGCGTGCTGGTCGAATCCAGCGGCAGCCTGCTGGCGGTGGCGCGCCGGCCCGGCGACTGGCTGCTGCGCTGGCAGCCCGGCGCGCCGGCGGCCAGCTGGGCCTGGAACGACGCCGACCGCGCCTTCAACGGCCATGTGATCGCCAGCGCCGACGGCAAGACCCTGTACACCACCGAGACCAACCTGGAAACCGGCCAGGGCCTGATCGGCCTGCGCGATGCGGCCAGCCTGGAGAAAACCGGCGAATGGCTGACCCACGGCATGGACCCGCACGAGCTGCTGCTGGATGCTGACGGCAGCCTGCTGGTGGCCAATGGCGGCATTGCGGCCCTGCCCGAGAGCGGGCGGCTCAAGCTCCGCCTGGACCAGATGGACCCGTCGCTGGTACGGCTTGATACCCGCAGCGGCGAGCTGCTCGGCCAGTGGCGCCTGCCCGATTCGCGCCTGAGCCTGCGCCACATCGCCTGGGGGCCGGTCGCGGGCGGCAGCGCCACCGGCCAGCGCCTGCTCGGCATTGCCCTGCAGGCCGAGCATGACGACGCGGCTACCAAGGCCGGCGCGCCGGTGCTCGCGGTGTTTGACGGCCGGCGGTTGACCAGCCATGCGGCCGGCGCTGGTCAGCAGCTCAAGGGCTACGGCGGCGACATCGCCTTCGCGAACGGCCGCTTCGCCGTCAGCTGCCCGCGTGCCAACGGCGTGGCGCTGTGGCGGGCCGGCGGGCAGTGGAGCGATTTCATGGCGCTGGAAGAAGCCTGCGCCCTGACGGCCGCCCCCGCCCTGGATGCGGCGCGCAGCCCCAGCCTGTGGGCCGGCGGCAAGGCCGCCGCGCTGGCGCGGGATGGCGAAGGCGGGCTGGCGTCATCGGCGCTGAGTGGCCTGAAGCTGGACAACCACTGGGCGACGTTGGGGGGTGGCAAGAAAACGGTTGGCTGAAAATAGAATTACTTTGCACTGCAGCAACTGTCCTGCTACCTTGCAAATTTTTCTTCGACGTTATTGGTTAGCCAGAACGATTGCATACCAAATACGCAACAGATTAATGCAATCATTTTTTCGTTAGTAAAGGGCTAAACACGTAGTTAACTTTTAGTTTTCCTTCGCATCGGGTTCTATAGAAGTTGTCCA
>JAQGNK010000219.1 GCA_028291905.1 Polaromonas sp. | reverse complement strand
CGAAGGCTGGTTCGCTGTGGTGGGCCCGGCCAAGCTGCCGCCCGAGCAGGTCAGGCGCATCCATGCCGCTTTTGTGGCGGCCTACGACACGCCCGAAACCAAGGAAGCCATGGCCAAGCAGGGCAACCTCATCAAACCGACCACGCCCGAGGCGGCGGCGCTGTATTTCCGCACCGAGATGGCGCGCTACGCCGCCCTGGCTAAAAAATCCGGCATCTCGCTGGACTGAGCACGAGGGAGCCTGCCATGCCAATCTACCGTCTGGGCGCGCACACGCCTGAAATTGCCCGAACCGCCTTCGTCGCGCCCGAGGCCATCCTGGTCGGCCAGGTCGCGCTGGCCGAGCGCAGCAGCGTCTGGTTTGGCGCCATCATCCGGGGCGACAACGAGCCCATCGTGATCGGCGCAGCCAGTAATGTGCAGGAAGGCGCCGTGCTGCATGCCGACCCGGGCTTTCCCTTGACGCTGGGCGAGCGCGTCACGGTCGGGCACCAGGCGATGCTGCACGGCTGCACTGTTGGCCAGGGTTCGCTAATCGGCATCCAGGCCGTGGTGCTCAATGGCGCGGTGATCGGCAGGCACTGCCTGGTGGGCGCCGGCGCCATCGTCACCGAGCGCAAGGTGTTTCCCGACCGCTGCCTGATCCTGGGCGCGCCGGCCAAGGTGGTGCGCGAGCTGACCGATGCGGAAGTGGCGGGCCTGGAGCAAAGTGCCGCTGACTATGCCCAGCGCGCGGCCGCCTATCCCGCCGCGCTTGAGCGCATCGCTTGAAGACTGATTCACATTCAAAGGAAATTCAACATGGCTGATCTGTTCGACAACCCGATGGGCCTGATGGGCTTTGAATTCGTCGAGTTCGCCTCGCCCGTGCCAGGCGTGCTGGAGCCGGTGTTCGAGCGCATGGGCTTCACCCTGGTCGCCCGGCACCGCTCCAAGGATGTGGTGCTGTACCGCCAGGGCGAGATCAACTTCATCGTCAACCGCGAACCGAAAAGCGCCGCCGGCTACTTTGCCGCCGAGCATGGGCCGAGCGCGTGCGGCATGGCCTTTCGCGTCAAGGACGCGCATGTTGCCTACAGCCGCGCGCTCGAGCTCGGCGCGCAGCCCATCGACATCCCGACCGGCCCGAGGGAGCTGCGCCTCCCGGCCATCAAGGGCAGCGGCGGCGCGCCGCTGTACCTGATCGACCGCTTCGAGGACGGCAAATCAATCTATGACATCGAGTTCGTGTTCGAGGACGGCGTGGACCGCCACCCGGTCGGCCATGGCTTGAAACTCATCGACCACCTGACGCACAACGTGTACCGGGGCCGCATGGCGTTTTGGGGTGGCTTTTACGAAAAGCTGTTCAACTTTCGCGAAATCCGCTACTTTGACATCTCGGGCGAATACACCGGCCTGACCTCGCGCGCGATGACCGCACCCGACGGCAAGATCCGCATCCCGCTCAACGAGGAAGCCAAGCAGGGCGGCGGGCAGATCGAGGAATTCCTGCTCAAGTTCAACGGCGAAGGCATCCAGCACATCGCGCTGATCTGTGACGACCTGCTGGCCACAGTGGACCGGCTCGCGCTGGCCGGCATGCCCTTGATGACCGCGCCCAGCGAGCGCTACTATGAGATGCTGGACGGCCGACTGCCTGGCCATGGCCAGCCCGTGCATGAGTTGCAGACGCGCGGCATCCTGCTCGATGGCAGTACCGAAAGCGGCACGCCGCGCCTGCTGCTGCAGATCTTCTCGCAAGCCCAGCTGGGACCCGTGTTCTTCGAGTTCATCCAAAGAAAGGGCGACGAAGGCTTTGGCGAAGGCAACTTCAAGGCCCTGTTCGAGTCGCTGGAGCGCGACCAGATCGAGCGCGGCGCGCTGACAGTGGAGGCATGAAACCCATGAAAATCGACCGCATCCACCACGTCGCCTACCGCTGCAAGGACGCGAAGGAAACCGTGCTCTGGTACCAGAAAATGCTGAACATGGACTTCGTGCTGGCGATTGCCGAAGACCTGGTACCTTCCACCAAGGCGCCTGATCCGTACATGCACATCTTCATGGACGCCGGCCAGGGCAACGTGCTGGCATTCTTTGAACTGCCGACCCAGCCGCCGATGGGCCGCGACCCGAACACGCCTGACTGGGTGCAGCACATTGCCTTTCGGGTCAAGGACCGGGCCGAGTTGCTGGAGTTCAGGGAGCATCTGCAAGCCAACGGCGTCGAAGTGCTGGGCGTGACTGACCATGGCGCCTTCCATTCGATCTATTTCTTTGACCCCAACGGCCACCGCCTGGAACTGGCCTGCCCCGACCCGGAAGAAGAAGCCATGATCCGGCGGCTGGACGCGGTGAAGTGGGACATGCTCGAAGACTGGTCCAGGACCAAACGCGCGCCTGCCCATGCGGCTTTTTTGCACCAGCGGGAGTTCACGTCATGAGCCCCGCCATTGACGGCACCCACGACGCGGCGCTGCAAAGCTGGGTCGAATCGGCCAACGACCCGGCAAGCGACTTCCCGATCCAGAACCTGCCGTTCGGCCGCTTTCGCAGTGAAGATGACGCCGATTGGCATATCGGCGTGGCGATTGGCGACCAGGTGCTGGACCTGCGCGCGGCCAGGCTGATCGACAGCAGCGACATGAACCGGCTCATGCGCCTCCTGCCCGAGACAAGGCGCATGGTGCGCCAAGCCATCTCGGAAGGCCTGCGCGCGGGCAGTGCCCAGCAAAAAACCTTCCGGGCCGCGCTGCGCGCCCAGTCCAGCGTCGAGCTGGGCCTGCCCTGCCAGATCGGCGACTACACCGATTTCTACACCAGCGTGCACCATGCCACCACCATCGGCAAGCAGCTGCGGCCGGACAACCCGCTGCTGCCCAACTACAAATGGGTGCCCATCGGCTACCACGGGCGCGCCTCCAGCATCATGCCCAGCGGCCAGGGCTTTCACCGGCCCCACGGACAGACCAAGGCGCCCGGCCAGGACGCGCCAACCTGCGGCCCCTGCCGCCGGCTGGACTACGAGCTGGAGCTCGGCGCGGTGATTGCGCGGCCCAATGTCCTGGGTCAGCCCATCGGCATGCTTGAGGCAGAGCAGCATGTCTTTGGCGTCGGGCTGTTCAATGACTGGAGCGCGCGCGACGTCCAGGCCTGGGAATACCAGCCGCTCGGACCCTTCCTGTCCAAGAATTTCGCCAGCACGCTCTCGCCCTGGGTGGTAACGCTTGATGCGCTGGCACCTTTTCGGGAACCGTTCAGCCGGCCCGAAGGCGACCCGGAACCATTGGCCTACCTCGATTCGCCGGCCAACCGGGCGCAGGGCGCCATCAATATCGAACTCGAAGTGTGGCTGCAGACCCAAGCCATGCGCGAGGCCGGCCATGGCGGCGACCGCATTTCTCAGTCCAACTACCGCGATGCCTACTGGACCGTGGCGCAGCTGGTAGCGCACCACACCGTCAACGGCTGCAACCTGCGCGCCGGTGACCTGTTCGGCTCCGGCACGTTGTCCGGCCCCAATCCGGAGCAAGGAGGCTCGCTGATGGAACTGAGCCTGGGCGGCAAGGCGCCTGTGGTTTTGTCCAATGGCCAAACCCGTGCCTGGCTTGAAGACGGCGACACCATCGTGCTGCGCGGCTACTGCGCGCAGGCGGGCTTCAGGCGTATCGGCTTTGGCGAATGCCGGGGATTGGTGCTGCCAGCCATCGACTGAATCCTGCATTGCCGATCTGCGGCAGTAAAGTGTGGAAAACTGGAATTGCTATTATTTTTATAGCTTATGGTGCTTTATTTATATGTGCTAGAACCGTTTTTCATTAAAATCCTGAGAAATCCCGCCAGCCGGCGGCGAACAGGTCAACCGGACCCGGTTCCCAGGTCCGGTCGCTATCCGTGCCGACTGGCCGGATACAGCCAGCTCAGCCCACGTTTACTTCAATCCGGCGCGGCTTGGCTTCCTCGGCTTTCGGGATCGTCAGCCGCAGCACACCGTTGTTGAGGCTCGCCTCGATCTTGCCGGGGTCCAGCTCGCGGCTCAGGGTGAAGCTGCGGCGGTACTGCGGCGTGCTGACCTCGCCATAGACCAGCTCCATGTTGCCGGCCACCGGCACCGTGGCAGCGCCTTCAATGAGCAGGTTGTCGCCGGTCACCCGCACCACCAGCTGCTCCTTGGCCACGCCGGGCAGGTCGGCCATCAGGGTAAAGCCGCTTTCGTCCTCATAAATGTCCACCGGCGGCAGGAGCGTTGCTGCGCCAACGCCTTGCGCTGCCTGCCGGCCTTGGTGCTGACCAGCGGACGACACCTCGCGGCCGGCCTGCGCCCGAGCCTGGCCGCCGGTTCGCTGGGCCGCGCCGGCATTGCTGCCATAGCGGTCGTCCTGGCTCGGCTGGCTGGTCTGCGCATCGGTCTGGCCCGACTGGTAGCCGGTGCCGTTGGGCTGGCCGGTTTGCTGGCCGGCGGCTGGGTTTGCTTGTTGATTGGGGTTCATGACAGTCCTCCTTCAAAAAAGAAACTCAGTTGACGCTGATCTGGCGAGGCTTGGACGCTTCGCGCCGGGGCACGGTGACGCGCAGCATGCCGTCGCGGCAGGTGGCATTGATGCGGC
>JAQGNK010000207.1 GCA_028291905.1 Polaromonas sp. | reverse complement strand
CCCATGCTGTGATGCGCTGATTGCCGCAGGCGTTAAAAAAGTAGTGGCCTCCATCGCCGACCCCAACCCACTGGTATCAGACCAGGGATTTGCGCGCTTGCGCGCCGCTGGCATCGAAGTCGAAGTCGGCCCCGGCGCGGCTGAATCCCGCGAACTTAACATCGGCTTTTTCAGCCGCATGATCCGCAAAACACCATGGGTCCGCATGAAGATGGCTGCGTCACTCGATGGCACGACGGCGCTGTCCAATGGACAGAGCCAGTGGATCACCTCGCCCGCCGCTCGTGCCGACGGCCATGCTTGGCGCGCACGCGCCTGCGCAGTGCTGACGGGCATCGGCACTGTGCTCGAAGACAACCCGCGCCTCGATGTACGCGAAGTCGCCACGCCCCGCCAGCCGCACATCGTCGTGGTGGACAGCCGTCTGCAGACGCCGCTGGATGCTCATCTTTTCATAGCTGGCCGCGCTTGCCTGATCTACGCTGCAGTCCAAAATGATGCAAAAAAGGCGGCGCTGGAAGCGCGTGGCGCGACGGTGATCATGCTGCCTGACGCGAACGGCAAGGTGGACCTGGCCGCGATGATGCGCGACCTGGGCCGCCGCGAGATCAACGAGTTGCATGTCGAGGCCGGGAGCAAGCTCAATGGCTCGCTGATCCGCGCCGGGCTGGTCGATGAGTTTGTGCTTTACTTGGCGCCCAAACTGCTCGGGGCCGGCCAGGACATGGCGGCGTTCGGCCCCTTGCAGACGCTTTCCGAGGCGGTTGAGCTGCAGTTTCAATCGACTGATCGGGTGGGCGCCGACTTGCGCATCGTGGCCCGCGTGGTCGGTCGAGACCAGTTCTAGCCCTGCATCGGCAAGGATGTCCACAAGCCCATCCGCAAGCCTTTTCAACGCCTTTACCGCCCGTCCGGGCGTTCTGCCGCTTTTCCCTGCGAAAATACACACATGTTTACCGGAATCATCACCGGCATGGGGCGCATCGTCGCCATCCATCGCCTGGGCAGCTCTTCACTTCATGGCAATCGCCTCACTATCGAAACACCTGCGGGTTATCTGGATGATGTGGGCCTGGGCGACAGCATTGCGCTGAACGGCGCCTGCATGACGGCCACGTCGCTTGACCTGGCCAACCATCGCTTCACCATCGATATTTCCGCCGAATCGCTGGACAAGACCTGCGGCCTGTCAGAACCCGGCATCATTAACCTCGAAAAAGCCCTGCGTGCCCATGATCGGCTCGGCGGTCACATCGTGTCGGGCCATGTCGATGGCATTGGCAGTGTCACGCATTTCGCCCAGGTGGGCGAAAGCTGGGAGTTGCGCATCCGCACACCGCAAGCGCTGGCCAAATACCTGGCGTACAAAGGCTCGATCACGGTCAATGGCGTGAGTTTGACGGTGAACCAGGTGACCGATCTGCCCGGGAACGTCGACAGCGCTCCGGGCTGCGAGATCAGCATCAACCTGATTCCGCATACGGTTGAAAATACCGCACTCGGCCAGTTGGGCGCAGGCTCGCCAGTCAACCTGGAAATCGACCTGATCGCCCGCTACGTCGAGCGCATGCTTCAAGACTCTTTACTACAACAAAAAACCGCAACATGACCCCTTCCATTTCTCCTGTCGAAGATATCGTGGCCGAGATGCGCGCCGGCCGCATGGTCATTTTGGTGGATGAGGAAGACCGTGAAAACGAAGGCGACCTGGTGCTGGCGGCAGATCATGTGACGCCCGAGGCTATCAACTTCATGGCCCGCTTCGGCCGGGGCCTGATCTGCCTGACGTTGACGCGCGAGCGCTGCGAACTGCTGCAGCTGCCGCCGATGGCAGCCCGCAACGGCGCCCAATACTCGACCGCCTTCACCGTGTCGATTGAAGCGGCCGAGGGCGTGACGACTGGCATTTCGGCCGCTGACCGCTCGCGCACCGTGCAGGCTGCCGTGGCAAGTAACGCAAAAGTTACCGACCTGGTGCAGCCCGGCCACATCTTTCCGCTGCAGGCCGTCGATGGCGGCGTGCTGATGCGCGCCGGCCATACCGAAGCCGGCTGCGACCTGGCGGCCATGGCGGGCTGTTCGCCAGCGGCAGTCATTTGCGAGATCATGAACGATGACGGCACCATGGCCCGCCTGCCTGATCTGCAGGTCTTTGCAGCGCAGCACAGCCTGAAGATCGGCACGATTGCCGACCTGATTGCCTACCGCAGCCGCAATGAGTCGCTGCTTGAAAAAGCAGGCAGCCGGACGCTGCAAACCGCCTGCGGCGAATTCACCGCGCATGCATTTAAAGACAAGACCAGCCGCGAATTGCACTTGGCGCTGGTCAAGGGCCAATGGACGGCCGAGGACACCGTGGCCGTGCGGGTTCATGAGCCACTGTCGGTGCTGGACTTGCTGGAAACCGGCCGCACCATGCATTCTTGGAGCCTGGACCAGAGCATGAAGCACATCGAAAATGAAGGCCGGGGCGTGATCGTGCTGCTGAACTGCGGTGAAAACGCTGCCCAGCTGCTGGCGCAGTTTGAAGGCACCGCCAGGGCCGCCCAAGCGCCGGAGCGCGGCCGCATGGATTTGCGTACCTACGGCGTCGGCGCGCAGATCTTGCGCGAGTGCGGCGTGCACAAGATGCAGCTCATGGGCAACCCGCGACGCATGCCCAGCATGACTGGCTACGGCCTGGAAATCGTCGGCTACATCGGCAAGAACTAAAACCACCGCGCAAAGGAAATTCATTGTGTTAGATGCAGACAAAGGTGCAGCCGAGAAGCTGGACGGCAAAAAACTGGTGATCGGCATCGTGCAGGCGCGCTTCAACGAAGGCATTACCAACACCCTGGCCCAAGCCTGCCGGCAAGAGCTTGCCGCCCTGGGGGTCGAGGAAGCCAACATCACCCATATCAAGGTGCCGGGTGCGCTGGAGGTGCCGTGCGCGCTGCAGGCGCTGGCCGAAAGCGACCAGTTCGACGCCCTGATTGCGCTGGGCTGCATCATTCGCGGCGAGACCTACCACTTCGAGCTGGTCGCCAATGAAAGCGGCGCGGCCGTGACGCGCCTCGCGCTGGACTACCAGCTGCCGATTGCCAATGCCATATTGACGGTTGAAAACCTGGCGCAGGCCGAGGCGCGCCAGACTGAAAAAGGCCGCGATGCAGCGCGCGTGGCCGTTGAAATGGCGAACCTGCTCACTGAACTTGCCTGAACCATCCTCTTACATAACATCCCAACGGAGCTTCATGGCTGAACCCATCCTCAAACCCAAACGCCCCCCGCAAACCCGCACCGGGCTGACCGACACCGGCGTGAAAAAAGCAGCCGACAAATCGGCCCGCACCCGCGCCCGCGAATTTGCGCTGCAGGCGCTGTACCAGCACATGGTGGGCCGCAATCCCGCCGATTCGATTGACGCCTTCACCCGCGACCTGGTGGGCTTTCACAAGGCCGATGCGGCGCACTATGACGCCCTCCTGCACGGCTGCATCGAATCGGCACAAGAGCTTGACGACCGCATCACGCCACTGCTGGACCGCAAGATGGCCGAGATTTCCCCGGTGGAGCATTCGATACTGTGGATTGGCGCCTACGAGTTCGCGCATTGCCTCGATGTGCCCTACCGGGTCGTCATCAATGAATGCATCGAACTGGCAAAGGCCTTTGGCGGCACCGACGGCCATAAATACGTCAACGGCGTCCTGCACAAGATGGCGCCCTCGCTGCGTGCCGCCGAAGTGGCAGCGGATCAACCACGCCGGTCTTGAAAGACAGCGCCCTTGCCCCTTTGTGAAAGCCTTGCCTTGAAAATTTCCCAGCGCGCCCAGCGCATCGAGCCGTTTTACGTGATGGAAGTGGCCAAGGCTGCTGCCACGCTGGCGCAGCAGGTGGCCGATACCGACTCGCCAATGATTTTTCTGAACATCGGCGAGCCCGACTTCACCGCGCCGCCGCTGGTGCAGCAAGCCGCCAGCCGGGCCATTGCGCAGGGCAACACCCAGTACACCCAGGCGATGGGCCTGCCGGCCTTGCGTGAACGCATCAGCGGCTGGTATGCCTCGCGCTTTGGCGCCGACGTGGCGCCCAGCCGCATCGTCATCACCGCCGGCGCATCGGCCGCGCTGCAGCTGGCCTGCCTGGCGCTGATCGAAGCCGGCGACGAAATCCTGATGCCAGACCCCAGCTATCCGTGCAACCGGCATTTCGTCAGCGC
>JAQGNK010000174.1 GCA_028291905.1 Polaromonas sp. | reverse complement strand
AAGAACTGCGGACAGGCTGAAAAAGCCCCGCCCGTGCCGGCCGAGCGCACTGGTCTGCTGGGCGCAGGCGCAGATCCCGCAGCATCTCCAGCAGGTCCTGGCGCTGCGCTTGGCAAGCTGGCTTGGCCGGCCAGCTGGCGCACGGCCGTGCCCAAGCCGATCAGCAGCGCCTGCAGCCGGGCACCAGCGGCGGCCAGCTCGCGCCCGCCGGGCAGTTCGGTACACGAGTGCAGCGAGACGCCTGCGGCCAGGGTCAGCGCGAGGCCGACCAGGCGGGCTGTGTTACGGGCGGGCGGGCGGCGGGCGGGTTTGCGTTTGGTCATAAGCTGGTCGGGAAATGAACCTGGCATTGTCGGTCCACGACGACCGGCAAGTCGCCATCCATTACCGCAAAACTGTCGGGCGCCACGCCTGCACTCAGGCAGCTTGCATGCTGGCGGGCATTGCGCTTGACTGTCTTGCCGCACCAGATCATGGTGGATGCCTGGCAGAAAACCCCGGCGGTAATCAAAAACCGATTCCCGAGCCACCTCATTGCAGGACCCTGCAGCTGGTCTTACGGCGCCACAAATTCAGTTGCTGAGTGACCGCATGGCATGGCAATGCGGGCAGTGGCACATGGCGCTGGGCAATGTTTCTTACCTCCGCCTCACGGGCATCATCGGCTCGCTGCTCGATAGGTTTCCTGCCGGGGATTGCAGGCGCTCCAGCACCGCCGCATCCGACCATTCGGGCTTGGCCACGAAATGGGGCAGCGCCTGGTGGCGCGCTCACGCGCAGCAGCTACAGGCTGGCCATGGGCTCGACGCCGTTGCGTGAAAGCGGCAGCATCGGCCCAGTGCAGTGGCCTTCAGACCGGCAGGTCCGAGCCCTTTGGCTAAAGTCCAATGAAACGCTCGAACGTCTCGATTGTTTCCATGGCGCCTGCAATTCAACTCCTGTGCAAGCAAAGCATCAGCATGATTTACCGGCACAGTAAGACTAGGAACCAGCGGGCGTGCGGCTGTGTTCGAGCGCGCTGTTTTGCGCCGTGTGCTGCTGATGCTGCAGGCTGGCCGTTTGCTGCAGGCAAAAATCAATCAAGCCTTCGAGTTCGGTCGATTTGTCGAAAATCGCGTCGGCTCCCAGCGCGGCTGCCCGCAGCCGGATTTCGGGCGTGGCGTAGTTCGACAGCACGACGATCTTCTGGTAGGGCTTGCGGTGGCGGCAGCCGGCCAGCACGCCCAGGCCGGTGCCCTGCTTTAAAAACAGGTCCACGATGGCCAGATCCCAGTTGCCGTCGTGCAATTCAAGCCATCGAATGGCGTCGGCCTGGGTGGCCGAGTGTGCGGTGACCTTGACGTCGGCAATCTCGCGCAGTGTTTCGATGAGGTTGTCCAGGACCGTCGCGTTGTCCTCGACGAGGTAAGTGATAAGTGATTTCATGAGTGGCCCACGGGTTTCACGCGCCAGGACATTGCTGCGCATTGAATTAAATCCCTGACTCCATGAAAACATTCAGGCCTTGCAAAGACTGCCATCCCATGGCGCATAGGTGGGTAGGACAAGCGCAGCCATCCGCGCAACAGGGCACAGTGCCCTTGAGTCTGGGATACCCGCGACCCGCTGCGGCGCCACGGCTCAGGCTTGCCGCTGCTGACATCGGACTGCGCCTGCGTCCGACGCCAGCGCCGGGGGTGTCGCGCTAAATTAAAGAACCGGCTTGAAACGCCGGCACGATGCGTACTGACGCTGCCCCTTACCCCCCGATGTTTTCGTGCTTTTTTCCGCACAAGCCCTGGATTTCCATGACGCCGCAAACCACTGAAAAACCCGAGGCGCCCGTGCGGCTGCGGCTCAGCTCGCGCGAGCAGCTGGTGCATCTGCTGGCCGAGGCATCCGAGCTGGAGCACAACCTGCTGTGCTGCTACCTGTATGCGGCCTTCAGCCTGAAGCAGGGCACCCAGGACGGGCTGTCGCCCGAGGACGCCGCACGGGTGGAGCAGTGGCGCGGCTCCATCATGCAGGTGGCGATGGAGGAAATGACGCACCTGGCCCTGGTGGCGAACCTGACCGTGGCCATCGGCGCCAGGCCGCACTTCAACCGGCCCAACCTGCCGGTGGCCCCCCTCTACCACCCGGCCGGCATCGTTGTCGAGCTGGCGCCTTTCAGCCTGGACACGCTGGACCATTTCATCTATTTGGAGCGCCCCGAGGGCAGCGAGCTGCCTGACGGCAAGAGTTTCCAAGGACGGCTGGGCGACTACCGGCGCGGCGAGCGGCCCGGCGCCTCCCTGATGCCGAGTGCGATGGACTACGCCACGATTGGCGAGTTCTACAGCCACTTGCGCGCCTGCTTCATGGAGCTGGCCGACGAAGTGGGCGACACGCTTTTTTGCGGCGATCCGGCGCTGCAGGTCGGCCCCGACAAGGTCAGCCTGCCGGGCATGTGCACCGTGTCCAGCCTGCCCGAAGCGCTGGTGGCGCTGGACACCATCGTCACCCAGGGCGAGGGCGGCTCGGCCGAGGAGGAGTCGCACTTTGCGCGGTTTCAGCAGATACGCGACGAGTTGACGCGGCTGCAGGGCCGAGGAGACGCCCTGGAGCCAGCCTGGCCGGCTGCCCGCAATCCGCTGATGCGCAAGCCGGCCGATCCGGCCAGCGGCCTGCAGGTCACCCATCCGGTGGCCGCCGCCGTGCTGGACCTGGGCAATGCGCTCTATGCGCTGACACTGCGGCTGCTGGTGCAGGCCTGGGGCCGGCAGGACGGGCATGCCGGCAGCCAGGCCGGCCCGGCCGCTGCGATGCAGGCGGCCATGCAGCTGATGCGCCTTGTGGGCGGCATTGGACAGCATCTGTGCCGCCTCCCAGCCCGTCCCGATCTGCCCGGTGTGCATGCGGGCCTGACCTTCACCATGCCGCGCGCCACCGAGCCGCTGCTGGGCGCCGCTGAAGCCGTGTGGATCAACGAGCGCTTTGCCGAGCTGCTGGTCGGGCTGCAGCTGGTGTCGTCCGCCCAGCCGCCGCTGCAGCCGCTGGTGCCGCAGCTGCAGGCGGTCGCCGAGCGCTATCGGCAGGCCAGCCTGGCGCTGCCGGCCAGGGCTTGAAGCGCCGATTCAGGGCCGCTCTTCAATGCCGTCGGGATGGATGGCAAACCGCGCTGGCTCCGTGCCGTGCACCGGCGCGCTATCGGGCCAGGGCCAGCCGCCGAAGCGGGTGCGCTGGTAGTCGGCCATCGTCTGCCTGATCTCGGCCTGGGTGTTCATCACGAAGGGGCCGTACTGCACCACCGGCTCGCCTATCGGGCGGCCCTGCAGCAGCAGGAACTCCGCCTCTTCGGCGCCGTTGACCAGCTCCGCCGCCGCATCGGCCCGCAACTCGATGGCGCTGGCTGCGTTGACCGCCTGCCCGGCCACCGCGACCGATGCGCCCTTGAAGAAATACAGCTGGCGCCGCGTGCCCTTGCCGGTGGCGGCGGGCAGCGTCCAGCGGGCGCCGGGTGCCATGCGAATCGTCCAGATCGCCACATCGGCATCATGATGCGCCGCCCATGAAGCGGGGGGCGGCGGCAGCGGCTCGCCGGCGCCGGGCCCGGCCTGCTGGCCCTCCCCAAGCCGGCCGGCAATGATGGCGATTTCGGTGCTGCGGCCTGCTTCATCGATGGCGCTCAGGCGCGGAATGTCCTGCGACCAGAGCATGGTGAAGTGGGGCGCCGACATCTTGTTGCGAGCCGGCAGGTTCAGCCAGATCTGGAACAGCTCCAGCGGGTTCGGCTTGCCTTGGTCGAGCAGCGGGAACATCTCCGCATGCACCACGCCCTGGCCGGCGGTGAGCCACTGCACATCGCCTTGCCCGAAGCGCGCCGTGGCGCCCAGCGAATCGGAATGGTCGATCAGGCCCTTGCGCACGATGGTCACGGTCTCGAAGCCCCGGTGCGGATGGGCCGGGAAACCCGGCACCGTGCTGCCGTGGTACATGCTCCAGCCGTCCTTGCGGCTGAAGTCCTGGCCGATGTCGCGCCCGGCCAGCGAAGCCGCCGGCCCCATCTGCGCATTGGCCTCGGGATAGGCGTCATCGTGATAGACGCAAAACAGGAAGGGGTCGATGGTTTCCCACGGAAAGCCGAGCGGCTTGACCTGCAGCACGGCGGAGGCTGCCTGGGCATTGGTGGTGGGGGCAGGGACGGTGGCGGGCAGGGTGTTCATCATGGCGGCGCTTTCAAAGAAGCAAAGATGAGGCTGGCGCCAGCGGCTTTCAAGTCCAGCCGCCAGGGGCCGGCTGGGGCGGCCTGGATTACGCCTGCTGGTTCTTGCGCAGCGTCGGCAGGCCCACGCCGGCGGATTCAAAGCCGCCGTCCACCGCCAGCACCTGCCCGTTAACAAAACTGGCGGCCGGGCTGCACAGGAAGCCCACCGCCGAGGCGATTTCCTCGACCGTGCCGTAGCGCCCGAGCGGAATCACGTCGTGGTAGTCGGAGCGGATCGCCACGCTGTGCACCAGCTTGGCCATGTCGGTATCGACCGGGCCGGGCGCAATCACATTGGCCCGGATGCCGACCGTGCCCAGCTCGACCGCCTGCTGCTTGGTCAGGTGGATGATGGCAGCCTTGCTGGTGCCGTAGGCCACGCGCAGGGTGCTGGCGCGCAGGCCCGAGATCGAGGCGATGTTGACGATGCTGCCGCCCTGGCCGCCGCGCACCATCACCGGCACGCAGGCCTGGCTGCACAAAAAGGCGCCGTCCAGGTTGACGCCGAGCACCCGGCGGAATTCTTCAAAGCTGGTCTCGCCGATGGGCTTGAAGACGGCAATGCCGGCGTTGTTGACCAGCGCGTCGACGCGGCCGAACGCGGCATCGACCTGCCCGATGGCCGACTGGACCTGCGCCGGGTCGGACACGTCGCAGTGCAGCGCCAGCACCCGCGCCGCGTTCTGCAGCCGGGCGCCGGTGGCCGCCAGCGTGTCGGCATCGTTGTCCAGCAGGGCGACGCGGTAGCCGTTCGCCAGGAACCACTGGCCAATCGCCAGGCCGATGCCGCGCGCGCCGCCGGTGACCACGGCGACCGGGGCTGCCGGGGCGGATGAAGTTGTTGCAGTCATGGAAATCGTTGCCTTTGTCGTTGTGTGAAAAGAAAAGAAAAGCGATGCCTCAAGCCGTCAGGTCATCAGCAGGCGGGCGGCTGGCCGGGCAGCCATTCTTCAAGGGTGACCTCGAAGGTCATCAGGACCAGGTTGGCGCCGACCACGAAAGGCCCGCCGTGCAGCATGCCCTGGGTGTCGGCCACCACGCCCGAGAGCTGCACCTGCAGCGCGCCATCGCTGCCCGAGCGGACTTCGCCGGACAGGCTGACGATCTCGACGCCAGGCCCTTCGACCTGCCGCCAGTGCCCGTCCGGCGTTCCCAGGCAGGCATCGACCAGGCTGCCCAGCGCGCCGCGAACGAAGGCATTTTTGAAGCCTTCGGCCTGGCAGATTTTTTCAATTCCCTGCACTAGGTCTTCATTCGGGGCGATGCGCGCCCAGGCCACCCGGCCCATGCGGCCGCTTTCGGCCACGGCTGTAGTGATGAGGGTTTCTTCAGTCATGCGGGCTCGTTTCTCGCGGCTGGAACAGCGGCAGATTGGTTTCAGGGTCAAAGATGGCGCGCAGCTCGAAGCCGTCCAGCGCCGTGACCAGCGCCGTGATCGGCTGCCAGCCCACCCGGCACGAGGTCGGCAGCAGATGGCCGCCCCGGATGTCGCCAGCCTCGGTGCGCAGGGCGGCATGGCAGTGGACCAGCGGCTGGCCATCGGCGCCTTTGCCCAGCATGGCATTGCCGAAGATCAGGTAGGCCCGCCCCGCCTGCACCGGCTGGCAGTAGGCCGCCAGTGACCTGCCCGAGGGGTCAGGCCCGGCGAAGCAGTAGTCCACGCCGTCGAGGTAGCCGCCCAGCAGGCTGACGGAGGCGCTGTGCACGCCCGCGCCGGCCAGCGGCCCGACCAATGCGTCGAACAGCGACAGCCCGGGCTGCAGCGCCAGCCGGAAATGCCGGCCCTGGGCGCACTGCAGGCTCTGGATGCGCGCCGGGCTGACGGGGCCGGGATGAACCAGGCTGCGCACGCGTGGCGGCGGCCCGGCGGCCGGCAGGTCGAAGGTGTTCAAGTGGCTCTCCTGTGGCAAGTGAGGATCAATGGCGGCAGCGCTTCAGCCTGGGTCGTTGCGGCCGTGGCGCGCTGCGGCCTGCAGGGCGGTCAGCTCGCGGCTGGCCTGCATCAGCCGGTTGCCCAGGGCGGCGCTTCTGGTGGGCCCCAGCCGCGGCTCGATGGCGGCGATGCTGATCGAGGCCACGGGCCGGCCATCGGCGTCGTACACCGGCACGCCCACGGCCCAGCTGCCTTCGATCACCAGGCCGGGCTGCACGCAGTAGCCCTTGTCCCGGGTCTGGCGGATCAGCTGGCGGATGGCGTCGTTGGTGCAGCGCGGGAAGCGCTCGGCCCGCAGCCCGGCATTGCGCGCCAGCACGTCATCGACCTGGGCATCGTCCAGCGCCGCCAGCAGGGCGCAGGCGCCGGCCCCGATGCCCAGCGGCCAGCGGTCGCCGGCCTTGATGAGCTGGTTGCGGATCGGGAAATCGCCTTCGTCGCGCGACAGGCAGATGTTTTCATAGCCGTGCAGCACCGAGAAAAACACCGTGTCGCCGCTTTCCGCTGCCAGCGTGCGCAGCAGCGGCGCGGCCAGGCGCTGCAGCGCGTAGCTCGGTTCGGCGGCCAGGCCAACCGCGAACGCCTCCGGCCCGAGCCGGTAGCAGCTCGAGCTGCTGTCGCGCACCACGAAACCTTCTTCGAGCAACGTCCGGGTCAGGCGGATGGCGGTGGCCTTGTTGAGTTCGAGGCGCCGGCCGATTTCGCCCATGCGCAGGCCGCCCGGCCCCACGCGGGTCAGCAGCCGCAACACCGCCAGCCCCCGGCGCAGCGTCTGCGCGCCTGCAACGCTGGGGGAAGAAGACGAAGCGATAGAAGAGGAGGGCGAGGCTGAGGTTTCCAGCATGTCCTAGATTCTGGTGGATGGATTGATGCAACTACTGGTATTGCTGATAAAACACGCCATGATATGTTCACATAGTGAACTATTCTTTGGTATTTTTACGGCTTGCGGCAAATTTTTTGCTGTGCTTTACTCTGCCCTATATTTTTTTGCCAGTGCAAAATGGTACAGCCCGAAAAATCAGTCCTGCATGGCAGTGCTGAACAGGGTTCACATAGTAAACCCGAAGGAGTCCGAAGTGGCTGCAAGCAAGTTCCCTGGCGTTCATATCGTGGGCTGGTCGCATTCCAAATTTGGAAAGTACGACCAGCTCGACCCCGAGACGCTGATTGCCGATGCGGTGGCGGCTGCGCTGGCGGACGCCGGGCTGACCGGCGCCGATGTCGATTCGGTCGTGGTTGGCACCTTCAACGGCGGCTTTGTCGGTCAGGATTTTCCGTCGTCGCTGGCCATCAATGCCCAGCCCGGCTTGCGCTTCAAGCCCGCGCTGCGGGTCGAAAACGCCTGCGCCACCGGCTCGGCCGGCATCTACAGCGGCCTTCAGGCGATTCGCTCCGGCCAGGCCGACGTGGTACTGGTGGTGGGCTACGAGCGCATGAACGGCCTGCCCACGTCGCAGGTTGGCGATGTGCTGCTGCAGTGCGCCTACGTCAAGGAGGAAACCTCCAGCACCGGCTTCGCGGGCGTTTTCGCCGGCATTGCGCAGAAGTATTTCGACGCCTACGGCGACGCCAGCGATGCGCTGGCGCATATCTCGGCCAAGAACCACCTCAACGCGCTGGCCAATCCGTATGCCCATGTCCGGCGCGACCTCGGCTTCGAGTTCTGCAACACCGTCAGCGACAAAAATCCGATCGTGGCCGGCCCGCTGCGCCGCACCGACTGCTCCCTGATTTCCGACGGCGCGGCGGCGCTGGTGCTGTGTAGCGAGCGGGCGCTGGCACGCGGCAGCTTCAGGCGAGCGGTGAAGTTCCGGGCGGCGCAGGCGCTGAGCGACTACCTGCCGGTGTCGCGCCGCAACGTGCTCAAGCTGGAGGGCTGCCAGCTGGCCTGGCAGCGCGCCTTCGCCGAGGCCGGCTGCGGCTTGGACGATCTGTCGCTGGTCGAGACCCATGACTGCTTCACGATTGCCGAGCTGCTCGAAGTCGAGGCCATGGGCCTGGCGGGGCCCGGCCAGGGGCCGGCCGTGCTGCGCGAGGGCCAGACCCTGCGCGGCGGCCGCCTGCCGATCAACCTGTCGGGCGGGCTCAAGGCCAAGGGCCACCCGATTGGCGCCACCGGCGTGTCCC
>JAQGNK010000158.1 GCA_028291905.1 Polaromonas sp. | reverse complement strand
CTGCGCTCATTGTAGAAAGGTAGCGCCGTGCCAGAAGCTTGAGTAGCCGCATCAAGGCTTCAGTGCCTGCCGGCCAGCTGACCCAGTCGGACGGAGACGTTGCAGCAGCCTTTGCGTACCAGTGTTCAAGCACTGGGCTAAGGCGGCAATGGACAGCCAGGGGTCTATCAGGTAGTCCCAGAGATTGCCAGATTCCATCAGGCCCATGCTCCAGGCCAGCAGCGCCAGGCTGACCAGCCAAGGCAAAAGCCGAAGGCCGTTGACCCACGCCACCAGCGCCAGCGCCAGCAGGCCTGTCCACAGACCGAACGAACCCCAGCCCAGCCGATAGGCATCCCAGTCGCCCCAACCCAGCGCCAGGGGGTATAAAAGCACGGCCGCCACGGCAACCGCCATGTACACCGCAAGGCTCTCCCGCCGCGCCATGCGAGGCCTTCCGGACAGGCGGCGCCATGCGCCAAGGCAAGCCATCGCCACCAGGGTGGTGCTCAGGTCCGAACTGATGCCTCTGACATAAGCCAGCAGCGGCAGATGTGCTGCGCCGACAGGAAGCCATAACAGTACAAAAATTAAGGCAATGAGCCATTTCTTCCAACCGACGCTGCCGCGCTGGCGAATCGCCAGCAGCCGCAAGCATCCGGCGCACAGCACCAGATCAATGCCCAGCAGGGCCGCCAGATCAGTGGAGGGTGGAAGCAGCATGGCTTGTCGCTGGTGTTGCAGCATCGGGTTGACGCACCTGGAGCGGGTCGAGCCGGATGTGCTTGATCCGGCTGCGGTGCCAGGTATAGACCAGATGCAGATAGCCATCCCGGCTTTGCAGCAGGTAAGGATAGGAAAATTCCTGCAAGCAACTTGCAGTGCCACAGAGCTGGCGCTTGGCGCTGGCCACGTAGGCCTGGGCCTCGGTGTCGCTGGCGCCGCGTGCCTTGAGTTCGTTGCCCAGCAGGCGCTCATAGTCGATGGCCGACAACGGCTTTTCGGGCATGGGGGACGACTCGACAACCCAGGGGCGGGTGCCATCAAACGCGCCTGCCGAGCGGGTCTGCAAAAGTGCCAAAGTTTTCCGATTTTTAGGATCTGGATTCAACGCCAGCCATTGCTGGCCTGCAGTAGTCACCACGCCAGCCAAAGCCGAATCAGGGTTAGGCCAGGCCGTTGGAGTGGTTGCTGCCCATGTCCTGCCGCCATCGCCCGTTGCCGAAGCCATGACAGTGGTGGCCCTGCCCGACCGCATGTAAACCTGCGCCTTGGCTGCGCTCGAAATCAGCAGCACGGGCTGGAGGCTTTCCTGGCTGCCAGGAATACGGGTTTTGTCAAGCACCTGTCCCTGGGGAGTGATCTGCAAAATCTCGGCAAATTTGGTCACGAACTCGTGGTAAACCGGCAAGCCGATGTGTCCGTCTTGGTAAAAAACCGGTGCTCCCTTGACCAGCGTGCTGATATTGAGAAAGGGCGAGGTCACCAGCCTTCGCGGGGCGCTCCAGGTGGCGCCTTCATCGGTGGAACGCGCCCAGGAAATGGCGCTGCCGGCCCATCCGCCCACTGAAACATTCACCATCCAGAGCATGAGGGACTCGTCAGGCATGCGGGCAATCACCGGATTTCCCAGTTTTTTGACATAGCGCCACAGCCCGCGCTGGAGCTGTTGCCGGTCAAAAAGCGTCGTTTCATCACCCCAGCGCAGGCTTGCGGCATCCATGATGGAGGTTTTGATCGCTACATCCCCTGCCCCTTCGCGCGAACCCGAGAACCAGACGGCGCGCAGCCGGCCATCCCGCAGTTCGACCAGGGAAGCCGCATGAACCGCCTGCCCTGGCAAGGAAGAGACAAACTGGGCATTGAACTGAAAGCTGCCATCGGGCGAGCGCTGCGTTTGCGGCAGGCCAGATGCGCTTGTAGGCCTTGGCATGCCTGCAGCAGCGGACACCTGCTGCGCCACCACCGCAAAATCAGAAGCAGGCGGACGATGGGCTGTTTTCCAGCCGGCCACTGAAAAGGCCGCCGCCAGCGCCAGCAGGGCCATCCAGTCAGCCCGGCGGGCCAATCCTGCTGCGCGAAAGTTCAATCAGCCCCCCACTAGCCAAAAGCCACAAGAGGACCGAGGGGCACAGGTCGTCATCTCAGTACCTGAGAAGCACCGCGCCCCAGGTGAAGCCGCCGCCCACGCCTTCGAGCATGAGGATGTCTCCCTTTTTGATCTTCCCTTCTCGCACCGCTGCATCCAGCGCCAGCGGTATGGAGGCCGCCGAGGTGTTGCCATGCTGATCGACCGTGACGATGAGCTTGTCCAGCGGCAGCTTGAGCTTCCTGGCCGTGCTGTGCATGATGCGCAGATTGGCCTGGTGCGGAATCAGCCAGTCGATGTCGGCTTCCACCATGTCGGCTTTGGCGAGGGCTGCGCGGGCAGCGCTCTCCAGCACGCCCACCGCCAGCTTGAACACCGCCTGGCCATCCATGGTGAGCAGCGCGCTGCCCAGCACCTGGCCGCCCGAAACGTTGCCGGGAACGCACAAAATGCCGACATGCTTGCCGTCGGCGTGCAGGTCGCTGGCCAGGATGCCGGGGGTTTCCGATGCTTCAAGCACCACAGCACCCGCGCCGTCGCCGAACAGCACGCAGGTGGTGCGGTCCGAAAAATCAAGGATGCGCGAAAACACTTCCGCGCCGACCACCAGCGCCTTGGTGGCCGCGCCGCTCTTGATCATCGCATCGGCCACCGTCAAGGCATAGACAAAGCCGCTGCACACAGCCTGCAGGTCGAAGGCCGCACAGCCGGCAATGCCCAGCTTGTGCTGCAGGATGCAGGCCACCGAGGGGAACACCATGTCAGGCGTCGAGGTGGCCACGATGATGAGGTCGATGTCAGCGGCTTGCAGGCCGGCCGCTTCGATGGCGTGCCTGGCCGCTTCAAGCCCGAGGTCGCTGCTGGTCACACCAGGGGCAGCAAAATGGCGCGCCCTGATGCCGGTGCGCTCCACAATCCACTCGTCCGAAGTCTCCACGCCCTTGCTGGCCAGTTCGGTGGCCAGTTCGGCATTGGTCAAGCGATGCGGCGGCAGGTAGCTGCCGGTGCCGGTGATGCGTGAATAACGGGTCATTGAATTAGTGTGCCAATGTTGAAACAGTTGACTCGATGGTCGCGGGAGAAACCACAGCCGCCTCTTCGATGGGCAGCGCCGCTCTGGCGGCTATCAGCAATGGTGCGGCATGGATGATGCGTTCGCGGACTTTTTCCAGCAGATTGTTGCGGGCAGCATCGTAAGCGCGATTCAAGGCCTGTTCAAAAGCAAAAACATCCGCCGATCCATGGCTTTTGAAAACCAGGCCGCGCAAGCCAAGCAAGGCCGCGCCGTTGTAGCGCCGGTGGTCAAACCGCTTCTTGAACGCGGACAGCACCGGATAAGCCACCACGGCCGCCATTTTTGTCAGCAGGTTGCGGGAAAACTCGGCTTTGATGTAGTCGCCGATCATGTGGGCCAGGCCTTCGCTGCTCTTGAGGGCCACGTTGCCGACAAAGCCGTCGCACACGACCAGGTCGGTCGTGCCCTTGAAAATATCGTTGCCTTCGACGTTGCCGTAAAAGTTGATGTCGCCAGCATCTGAAGCAGCCCTGAGCAGCTTGCCGGCTTTCTTGATCATGTCGCCGCCCTTGATCGCTTCTTCGCCGATGTTGAGCAAACCCACGGTAGGCGAAGCGTTCTCGGCAATGGCGGCCACCAGCGCGGAGCCCATCACCGCGAACTGCAGCAAATGCTCTTCGGTGCAGTCCACATTGGCACCCAAGTCCAGCATGGTGGTCGCCTTGCCAGCAGCATTGGGCAACTGGGATGCAATGGCGGGCCGGTCAATGCCCTCAAGGGTTTTCAGCACATAGCGGGCAATCGCCATCAGCGCGCCAGTATTGCCGCCTGAGACGGCGACCTGGGCCCGGCCGTCCTTAACCTGGTTGATCGCCACCCGCATGGAGGAGTTTTTCTTTCGGCGCAGTGCGATTTCGATGGAGTCGTCCATCGTGACCACTTCACTTGCGGCCACTATCTCGCATCTCGCATGCGCCCGCAGCTGGGCATGCAGGGGATGCGCTGCCAGCACGTCGGGTTGCCCCACCAGCATCAGTTCCGCATCCGGGTGCGCCTGCAAAAAGCTCAGGCTGGCCGCAAGGGTGACGTCGGGACCGATATCGCCCCCCATGGCATCGACAGCGATCCTGATCATGGGCGAGGCAATTCAGTCAAAGAGGGAAATTTTGGCAAAAGAAAAGCCCGCAGTATCAGTGCGGGCCCGTGGCTGGAGCCTGAAATTACGCTTCAGCTTTGGTTTTCAGCACCTTGCGACCACGGTAGAAACCGGTGGGGCTGATGTGATGGCGCAGGTGGATTTCGCCGGTGGTGGATTCCACGGCGATGCCCGGCACGTTCAATGCGTTGTGCGAGCGGTGCATGCCGCGCTTGGAAGGGGATTTTTTGTTTTGCTGGACAGCCATGATTCGCTCCTGACAGAAAGGTGTAGTGTTGGTAAATTTCGCACCAAATTTTGAAGTCTGGTGAACTGGACACCTCTATCATTTTGAAGAAGAGCAGCATCACTACCTTGGCACGCGAAGCCTTGGATTATAGCCCGATACCAAACCTTTTCATATCGAGCCGGTTTATCGGGCGCGTCAGGCAGCCAGGCCAGCGCCGGCGGGTCACTTCTTTTTGAGCTGGGCCAGCACCGCGAAAGGATTGGGCTTGCCTTCCTTGGCAGCGCTTTCATCGGCGTCGCCAGCCAGCTCATCCTCGCCGGCCTGCAGCACCAGGGCCACGGGGCAGGCGTCATGCATCGGCACCAGCGGCAGCGCCATCAGCAATTCGTCCTCCAGCAGATTGAGCAAGTCAAACTGGGGCTCCATCACCAGCAGGTCTTCCTCGGATTCATCGTCCTCGGCCATGGCGATGTCTTCCGTGGCGACAAACCGATACCACTGGTCCACCTCCAGCGGCGTGACGACGGTGGTCATGCAGCGCTGGCAGGTCAGCGGAACCGCCGTGCTGGCCACCAGGTGCAGCCACACATCCTCCGTGGCGCCGGCGCCTGGGCGCAATTCGGCCATCGCTTGCCAATTTGCAACCGAATCGGGCTCCAGCGCAGAGCTTTCCTGCGCAAGACGCTCCATATTTGATAGCAAAGTGGTTTCCGCGAGCGGCACGCCCTCCTGGGCGAAGGCCAGCATGTTGAGCCGACGGGCTTGAAGAGATTTGGACATGGCTTCAGTGTAAGAGAATCAGCGCATGAACCCTGCCACCCTTCCCGCCTCCGAATCCTCCAGCCTGCCCGACCAGTTCGCAGCCAGCCCGCCATCACAGCGGCCGCTCATCCTGGGCTCGACCTCCCGCTACCGGCGCGAACTGCTGCAGCGCCTGCAACTTCCCTTCGACGTGGCCGCGCCCGAGGTCGATGAAACACCGCTGCCGGACGAAACCCCGCGCGTGCTCGCCGAACGCCTGGCGCTGGCCAAGGCGCGGGCGGTGGCCAAGGCCTTTCCGCAGGCGGTCGTGATTGGTTCTGACCAAGTGGCCGACCTGAACGGCCTGCCGCTGGGCAAGCCGGGCAGCCATGAGCGCGCCACTTTGCAGCTGCGCCAGATGCGCGGCCAGACGGTGATTTTTCAGACCGCGGTCGCCGTGGTCTGCCTGGAAAGCGGTTTCGAGCAGGCCAGCCTGGCCGCCGTCCGGGTGAAGTTTCGCGACCTCAGCGACGAGGAGATCGAACACTACCTGCGCGCCGAGCAGCCATACGACTGCGCCGGCAGCGCCAAAAGCGAAGGCCTGGGCATTGCGCTGCTCGAATCCATTGAAAGCGATGACCCGACCGCGCTGGTCGGCCTGCCGCTGATCCGCACCTGCCAGATGCTGCGGGCCGCCGGCATGGCGCTGCTTGCCCGTCACAAGGCCACGCCATGAGCACCGCCAAAGGAAAACTCTACCTGGTGCCCGCGCCGCTCGATTTCGGCTGCGACAGCCAGGCCCCGCTGCAGGAGGTGATGCCGATGGGCACCGTGCAGGTAGCCGCCAGGCTCGGCTCCTGGATTTGCGAGAATGCGAAAAGCACGCGCGCTTATTTGAAGCGAATTAATGAGCTACAGCCCTTGTCCACAGCGGTTCAGTTGCTACAGATTCAGGAGCTGCCGCGCGAGGTCCACAAGAAAGGCGACCATGCCGGCCAGTTCGATGCCCGCCCGTTGCTGGCCGCCGCGCTCGAAGGCCGCGACATCGGCCTGGTCAGCGAAGCCGGCATGCCCGCCATCGCCGACCCCGGCTCGTCGGTGGTGCGCGCCGCCCATGACCTGGGCCTGCAGGTGGTGGCCCTGACCGGGCCGATGTCGCTGATGCTGGCGCTCGCCAGCAGCGGCCTGAACGGCCAGAGCTTCGCCTTTGCCGGCTACCTGCCGCAAGACCCGGCCGGGCGCAGCCAGCGCATCCGGGAACTCGAATCGCTGGCCCTGAAAACCGGCCAGACCCAGCTCTTCATCGAAACACCCTACCGCAATGCCGCCCTGCTGCAGGCGCTGCTGCAAACCCTGCAGGGCAACACCCGGCTGGCCTTGAGTTGCGGCCTGAGCCTGGACAGCGGCGTTTCGCGCAGCGCGCAGGTCAGCCACTGGAAGCGCGACAAACCGACCCTGCCGCTGGACTTGCCCTGCGTGTTCTGCATCGGCCGCTGAGCAGCTGCCCCAGCCGTAAAAAAGCCCGCATGAAGCGGGCTTTTTCAATTGAACCTGGGCAAAGTCAAACGGACTTTCAATCATGGTGTTCAAGGCGCAGGATCTTATTTAACTACTGAATTCATAGCTGCCTGCGCAGACAGGATCTGCACCAGGGGCCTTTTTGATGCTTGAAAGCCGTTCAGCGCAGGGCCGGAATGGCCTTGAAAGCCTGGATCGCGCCTTCGCCCATGGCGGCACCGAATTTCTTGGCCAGCCGCTCGGCCACGTTGTCGCGCCGGGTGTAATCGATGATTTCCTCGACCTTGACCACTTCCCGGGCAACATATTCCAGGTTGCCCAAGTGGTCGGCCAGGCCCAGCTCAACTGCCTGCTGGCCGTTCCAGAACAGGCCGGTGAACATGTCGGGCGTTTCCTTCAGGCGGTCGCCGCGTCCGGCCTTGACCACGCCGATGAACTGCTGATGAATCTGGTTCAGCATGGCCTGGGCAAAAGCGCGCTGCTTTTCGGTTTGCGGGCTGAACGGGTCCAAAAAGCCCTTGTTCTCGCCAGCGGTCATCAGGCGGCGCTCCACGCCCAGCTTGTCCATCAGGCCGGTAAAGCCAAAACCGTCCATCAGCACGCCGATGCTGCCGACGATGCTGGCCTTGTCCACGAAAATCTGGTCGGCCGAAACGGCAATGTAGTAGGCGGCCGAGGCGCAGCTTTCCTCCACTACCGCATAGACCGGCTTCTTGTGCTTGGCCTTGAGCCGCAGGATTTCATCATTCATCATGCCGGCCTGCACCGGGCTGCCGCCGGGCGAATTGATCAGCAGCACGATGGCCTTGGAGCCTTCGTCTTCGAAAGCAGTGCGCAGGGCGGCATTGATGAACTCGGCGCTGGCATCGGCGCCGGAGGCGATTTCGCCCTTGATCTCGACCACGGCGGTGTGCGCCACGCTTGGATCGGTGACTGCGGCGCCACGGTGCAGACCGAGCCAGAGCAGCACCACGAAAAACAGCAGCCAGGACAGGCGGACAAAGGTTTTCCAGCGGCGGGCGGCTTTTTGCTCATTGAGCGCGGCGAATGCCAGCTTTTCCAGTGTCGCGCGCTCCCAGCCGGGTGCACCTAGAGCATCGCCGCCGCCAGTTTTTCTGGCCATCATTTCAGGAGCATCCTGCGCACGCGCAGAAAGGACATCAGGCTGGTTTGGCTGAAATCCTGGGTCTTTGGACGGGTCAAGGTAAGGATCGGTGTCGCCGGGGCGGTTGGATTCGTTCATGGGGCTAGTTTAGAGAAGTATTCAGAACATCAAGGGCTTGAGGTTGTAGGCCGCATGCCAAAAAACCACACCCTCGGACTCTGAAAGCATGATCTTGACCAATCCACCCCGGCAGGGGCCACCGGCACACTGGCCCGTCTCGGGATGGTAGGCGGCGCCATGGCTGGCGCACAGCAGCCACTGGCCGGTGTCGTCAAACACCTGGTTGGGCTGCCAGTCCAGCTCCATCGCGACGTGGGTGCAGCGGTTCAGGTAGGCCTGCGGCAGTCCCTCGTAACGAATGGCGAAGGCGCGGCAGGTCTGGCCGGCATAGACCACATCGAAGGGCACGGCCAGCCCGCCGTTCCGAAGGTCGCGGGCATTGCAAAGCGCTACCAGTTCGCTCATGACACGGATTAATGCACGTTAACGCGGATTAGTGTGGGCAACGGTGGTTAAAAGCCAACTTCAAGCGTTGGCAAGAAGCCACTCATGCAGCTGCGGCACCGAATGCGCGACATGCAGCGGTTTGAGTACCGTGAAGGCCTCGGGCTCATGCGCGCCGTAGCTGACGCCGATGCTGGGGCAGCCGGCATTGAGCGCCATCTGCAGGTCATGCGTGGTGTCGCCGATCATCAATATCTTCTCGGGTGGCAGGTCAAACTGAACCATCAGCTCATGCAGCATCAGCGGGTCGGGCTTGCCGGCGGTTTCGTCGGCAGTGCGCGAGCCGTCGAAGACGCCCCTGAGCTCGACGCTGTGCAGGGCCTCGTCCAGCCCGCGACGAGACTTGCCGGTGGCCACGGCGAGCAGATGGCCGCGCGCCTTGAGCATTTCCAGCAGCGGCAGCACGCCCTGGAACAGGCTCAAGTCGTTGAAATGGCGGGCGTAGTGATGCCGGTAGCGCTCGCCCAGCGCCGGGTATTTTTCAGGCGGCACGTCGGGCGCGGCATGGGCCAGCGCCTGCATCAGGCCGAGCCCGATGACATAGGCGGCGGCCTTGTCCGTCGGCTTTTGGCCGCCCACGTCAAGCACAGCGGCCTGGATGCAGCGCACGATGATCTGGGTGGAGTCAAACAGCGTGCCGTCCCAGTCGAAGGCAATCAGGTCAAAGTTTCGGTTTTGCATGCCGGAATTGTCGCTGGCTGAGCGCTCCGGCAAGAAATGCGGGCCTATTTCTTCAGGAATTCTCAGGCGCCCCGTCAGGCTCGCTCTGCAGTTCGGACGAACGGGACGGCAAAAACTGCTGCAGCTCCTCCGGCAGGGCTGCCTGCAGCTGAACCGCCTTGCGGGTTTTCGGATGGTTGAACTTCAGGCTCCAGGCATGCAGGAACATGCGCTTCAAGGGCATGGCGCCAGCACTGGTTCGCTGCAAGGCCTTGTTCAGCTCGAAATCGCCGTATTTGTCGTCGCCGGCAATGGGATGGCCTTCGCCGGCCAGATGCACCCTGATCTGATGCGTGCGGCCGGTCTTGATAGTCACTTCCAGCAGGGTGAACGGCGTGGCGGGCGCCAGCGGATTGGCCGCAATCGGCGCCTTCACCTTGACCAGCGTGACCGAGCGCATCGCGTCGGGATGGTCGTTGGGCACGATCTTGACGCGGCGCTCGCCGTTGGGCAGCAGGTATTTGTGCAGCGCCTTGTCAATCACCCGCTGCCTGGCGGGCCAGTTGCCGCTGACCAACGCCAGGTAGACCTTGTCGGTCTCGCGCTCGCGGAACTGCTCCTGCAGCAGTTTTAGAGCCATGCGGCGCTTGGCGATCAGCAGGATGCCACTGGTTTCGCGGTCCAGCCGGTGCACCAGCTCCAGAAAATCGGCCTCGGGCCGGGCCATGCGCAGCTGCTCGATGATGCCAAAGCTCACGCCGCTGCCGCCATGCACCGCCACGCCGGCCGGCTTGTCGATGGCAAGCAGGAAATCGTCCTCGAACAGGATCGGGAATTCAGCGGGCGGCGCGTAGCCGCCGACCGTGGAGCTGGCGCCGTGGCGCGCGACTTCCGTCATCACGCTTTGCATCGCCTGGGCTTTCTGCTCGGCCCGATCGGAGGTGCGCACTGGCGGCAGGCGCACGATGTCGCCAGTCTCCACGCGGGTGTCGGCCTGCGCCCTGCCCTTGTTGACGCGCACTTCGCCGCTGCGGATGATGCGGTACACATGGGTCTTGGGCACGCCCTTGAGCTGGCGGATCAGGAAATTGTCGAGCCGCTGGCCGGCATAGTCTTCATCGACCGTGACCAGCGTCACCTGGGGCGCCGGCGCCGTGACGGGTTCAGCCGTTTTGGCTGGCGGCGCAGCTTGAACCATGGGCTTAGGCGGGACAGGAATGGGGCGGACAGGCGCTTTTGCCGGGCGTTTCGCTTTGCCTGAAGCTGCCCCTATAATGTGTTTCACTAGCGATAAGCTGTAAGTAGTTGATTTGTCTGGAGTTTAGTCCACACCTATCCATAGCCCTAAAAAGGCCTGCCGACAGCCCCGCTAGAAGGTCGATGCCACCGGTGGCGGTTACCGCCAAAGCGACGCGTGCCAAGCACCTCGCGACAAGGAAATTGCCATGCGGACGAGCCGACGTTTTGCGAACACAACTACGGAATACTGTGCGTGCAGCCTGAAGTCATGAACCCAGGGCTGCATGCGGATCCAGGTGAGATCAAGTCCTTTAACGGGTAACCTTCTGATGACAGCACGGCACAGTCTGATTTTTAGTTGCCTGCGGCGCCTTCTGGCCCTGCTTCATGGCACAAATCAGCTTGCCACCCTTCAACAGCGGGCGCAAGCAGCTACGTTTTCTGTAGCACATCCTGTCAGATACCTGCTCACCCCATCCACGCGCCCACGCCCAGACTGACACGGGCCGGCTGATTTTTCAGCCAACCCGCTTGCAGCCAAAAGCTCTCCGGCAATTCCCCACGTTCGCACTGCGTTGTTTCACTGGCGTCGTTCACCCATTGCTGGGTTTGAGAACGAAGAATTATTTAGGAACACCCATGAAACGCATGCTGGTCAATGCCACCCAGGCCGAAGAGCGCCGCCTGGCCATCGTCGATGGACAAAAACTCCTCGACTACGAAATTGAGATCGAAGGGCGCGAGCAGCGCAAGGGCAACATCTACAAGGCCGTCGTTACCCGCGTCGAGCCGTCGCTCGAAGCCTGCTTCGTTGATTACGGCGAAGACCGCCACGGCTTCTTGCCGTTCAAGGAAATCTCCAAGCAGTATTTCGCGCAGGGCGTGTCGGTCAGCCAGGCCCGCATCAGCGACGTGATCCGGGAAGGCCAGGAAATGCTGGTCCAGGTGGAAAAGGAAGAGCGCGGCAACAAGGGCGCGGCGCTGACCACCTTTGTCTCGCTGGCGGGCCGCTATGTGGTCCTGATGCCCAACAACCCGCGCGGCGGCGGCGTGTCGCGCCGCATCGAGGGCGAGGACCGGGCCGAGCTGAAGGAAGCGATGGACAAGCTGGAATACCCGGCCGGCGCCAGCATCATCGCCCGCACCGCCGGCATCGGCCGCAGCGCGCCCGAGCTGCAATGGGACCTGAACTACCTGCTCAAGCTCTGGACCGC
>JAQGNK010000134.1 GCA_028291905.1 Polaromonas sp. | reverse complement strand
CTGCGGCGCGATGCCGGCTATGTGGCAGGCGCCATCGACCAGCGACTGGGCGATGTGAAGCTGCGGGCCAATTTCCAGATCCAGGTGCTGTCAGGCCTGTTCTTTCGCAACAAGGGCGCCTACGTCGTCGGCAAGATCATCAACGGCTTCAACGAGACGCCGTTCGCCTTGCCCATCCTGCACAGCCAGCCCGCGCCCGGCCCCAAGCCAGAGGCCGAAAGCGAAGGCATTTCCAGCATGTCGGACGCCGGCAAGCTGGTCATCGACGCGGCCCTGTTCGGCGAGGACGACCTCCTGATCCTGTTCAGCTTCGCCCGCGCCTATTTCATGGTCGACATGGGCATTCCATCGGCCTTTGTGCAGTTTTTGCGCAGCATGATGCCGCGCATGCCGCGTGCCGAAATCTACAACGCCCTGGGCCTGGCCAAGCAGGGCAAGACGCTGTTCTACCGCGACTTTCTGCATCACCTGCGCCACTCGACCGACAAGTTCCGCATCGCCCCCGGCATCAAGGGCATGGTGATGCTGGTGTTCGATTTGCCATCGTTTCCGTATGTGTTCAAGGTCATCAAGGACTACTACCCGCCACAAAAGGACACCACGCGCGAGCAGATCAAGGGCAAATACCTGCTGGTCAAGCAGCACGACCGGGTGGGCCGCATGGCCGACACCCAGGAATACAGCGAAGTCGCCTTTCCGCGCGACCGCTTCAGCGACGAGCTGATTGCCGAGATCGAGAAGTTCGCCCCCAGCCAGCTGGAGATCAGCGACCGCGACGGCGACGGCCAGATGGAAGTCGTCATCAAGCACGTGTACATCGAGCGGCGCATGATTCCGCTCAATATCGACCTGCAGGAGGCGTTCGATTTCGGGGTGGCCGAGCCGGCAGCGCAAGTCCAGATCGAGCGCGCGGTGGTCGAGTACGGCAATGCCATCAAGGACCTGGTGGCGGCCAACATCTTTCCCGGCGACATGCTGTGGAAAAATTTCGGCATCACCCGCCACGGCAAGGTCGTGTTCTACGACTACGACGAGATCGAATACATCACCGACTGCAAGTTCCGTAAGGTGCCCACGCCGCGCAACGAAGAAGAGGAAATGAGCGGCGAGGTCTGGTATTCGGTCGGGCCGAAGGATGTTTTTCCCGAGACCTTCGGGCCGTTCCTGCTCGGCAACGACGCGGTGCGCGGCGTGTTCATGAAGCACCACGGCGACCTGCTCGATGCAGCGTTCTGGCAAAGCCACCAGTCGCGCATTCGGGCCGGCCATGTGTTCGACGTGTTTCCCTACGAGCAGCAAAAGCGCTTTGCTGTTCTGCATGAGGCGGCGCCCGCCGGCTGACACGGCGCCGGGCCGGGGCTGCTTTTGTTTTTCAACAGACTCTTCAAGGAGAAAAAATGCTTGATCCCATCGTCATCCTCGGCGCCGCCCGCACCCCCATGGGCGCGTTCCAGGGCGATTTCACCAGCCTGTCGGCCAACGACCTGGGCGGCGCGGCCATCAAGGCCGCCGTCGAACGCTCGGGCGTCGCACCTGAAAAGGTCGATGAAGTGCTGTTCGGCAACTGCCTGATGGCCGGCCAGGGCCAGGCGCCTGCGCGCCAGGCCGGCTTCAAGGGCGGCCTGCCGGCCGCTACAGGTGCCGTCACCCTGTCGAAAATGTGCGGCTCCGGCATGGAGGCGACCATGCTGGCGCACGACCAGCTGGTCGCGGGCAGCCGCGACGTGGTGGTGGCCGGCGGCATGGAAAGCATGACCAATGCACCCTACCTGCTGCCCAAGGGGCGCGGCGGCATCCGCATCGGCCACGACCGCATCTTCGACCACATGATGCTCGACGGCCTGGAGGACGCCTACGAGCCGGGCCGCTCCATGGGCACCTTCGGCGAGGACTGCGCCGCCAAATACGGCTTCACGCGGGAGCAGCAGGACGCCTTTGCCACCGCCAGCGTGCAGCGCGCCAAGCAGGCCAGCGAATCGGGCGCCTTCCGGGCTGAAATCACGCCGGTCACGGTCAAGACCCGCGCCGGCGAAACCGTCATTTCCATCGACGAAGGCCCCGGCAAGGTCAGGCTCGACAAGATTGCGTCCTTAAAACCTGCTTTCAGGAAAGACGGCACCATCACTGCCGCCTCCAGCTCGTCGATCAACGACGGCGCCGCCGCGCTGGTGCTGAGCCGCGAATCGACCGCCAGGGAACTGGGCGCCACCCCGCTGGCCCGCATTGTCGGCCACGCCACCTTTGCCCAGGCGCCCGAATGGTTCTCGACCGCCCCGGTCGGCGCGGTCAACAAGCTCCTGGCCAAAATCGGCTGGACGGTCAAGGACGTGGACCTGTGGGAAATCAACGAAGCCTTTGCCGTCGTGCCGATGGCCGCAATGGCCGACCTGGGCCTCGGCCACGACATCGTCAATGTCAACGGCGGCGCCTGCGCGCTCGGCCATCCGATTGGCGCCAGCGGCGCCCGCATCATCGTCACCCTGATCCATGCGCTGAAGGCGCGCGGCCTCACCAAAGGCGTTGCCACGCTGTGCATCGGCGGCGGCGAAGCCACCGCGCTGGCGCTGGAGTTGGTATGAAAATGATAGCTGACTGCACAAGCAGAACCTGCGCTGGAGGCCGATTTTATACTTAATTCAGACCAGGAGCAAGTGCGCGACGCGGTGCGCGCCTTTGCACAGGCCGAACTCTGGCCGAACGCTGCCCGCTGGGACAAGGAGCACCACTTTCCCAAAGACGCGCACCGGGGCCTGGCTGCGCTGGGCGCCTACGGCATCTGCGTGCCCGAGGAATTTGGCGGCGCCAACTTCGACTACCTGACGCTGGCGCTGGTGCTCGAAGAAATCGCGGCCGGCGACGGCGGCACCAGCACGGCGATTTCCGTGACCAACTGCCCGGTCAACGCCATCCTGATGCGCTACGGCAATGCGGCGCAAAAGCAGCAGTGGCTGGTGCCGCTGGCGCAGGGCCAGATGCTGGGCGCCTTCTGCCTGACCGAGCCGCACACCGGCAGCGATGCGTCTTCATTGCGCACCACGGCCGTCAGGCAGGGCGATGCTTACCTGCTCAACGGCGTCAAGCAGTTCATCACCAGCGGCCAGAACGGCCAGGTCGCCATCGTGATTGCCGTCACCGACAAGGGGGCCGGCAAGAAGGGCATCAGTGCCTTCATCGTGCCGACCGACGCGCCCGGCTATTCGGCATCAAGGCTGGAGGACAAGCTGGGCCAGCATTCGAGCGACACCGCGCAGGTCAACTTCGACGACTGCCGCATCCCCGTTGAAAACCTGATCGGCGTCGAGGGCGAAGGCTACAAGATCGCCCTGGGCGGGCTGGAGGGCGGGCGCATCGGCATTGCGGCGCAAAGCGTGGGCATGGCGCGCAGCGCGTTCGAGGTGGCCCTTAGCTATGCCAAGGAGCGCCAGAGCTTCGGCACGGCCATCTTCAACCACCAGGCGGTAGGTTTCCGGCTGGCCGACTGCGCAACCCAGCTGGAGGCGGCCCGCCAGCTGATCTGGCATGCCGCCAGCCTGCGCGACGCCGGCCGGCCGTGCCTGAAGGAGGCCGCCATGGCCAAGCTGTTCGCCAGCGAAGTGGCCGAAAAAGTCTGCAGCGCCGCCATCCAGACGCTGGGCGGCTACGGCTACGTCACCGACTTCCCGGTCGAGCGCATCTACCGCGATGTGCGGGTCTGCCAGATCTATGAAGGCACCAGCGACGTGCAGAAGATCATCATCCAGCGGGCGCTGGCCTGAGCCTGCCTGCGCCGAATCGGCAGGCGGCGGGGCGGCGGCTTTGCCGGATAGCAGCAGCGGGCCGCGCCAGCTGAAATGCCGAAGGCAGGCAACGCGAAAATGGCCTGATGGCCCTTGCTCGGCGGGCAATGCCTGCCATGCAAGACGGCCCGAGACAAGCTTGTCGCTGGCCTCCGTTCAGCCAGCGACAGGCACGCTAGGCCGCGTCAGCGCCGCCCTGGCCTTTAGTGATGTTGCCACCGGCTGCGGTGTCCGACTCCTTCAAAATGCCGGCCTTGTTGACGCCCCGGCCTGGCCCTCCACCGTCTGCACTGCCCCGGCCCTGGGGCGTGCCGTCCGCGCCCAGCGCGCCGGTGCCGCCTTCCTGCAGCGGCAGCTCGGCTTCGACATCGGGCAGATGGGTGTCGCCAGTCATTTTGGTGTTGCTGTGGGGATTGGCCATAACCTGCTCCTTGAGTTGAAAGGCCCCCAATCTACGCCGCCCGAAAACCGGAGGTTGTAGGAAAGAACGCTGTCGGCCATGGCCCGCAGGCATCAAGCCCTGGCTCGGCGGCCGGCATGCCGGCTGACTTCAGGGCCACCACCAAAACAGCGCGCGGTGCTAAGCTGGCACTCCATCTTTTTTACCGCCATTTAGGAGGAATCCCATGCCCGGACTGCTGCCCCACATCGACCCTGACGGCCTGCTTGAATTCTCGGTGGTGTACACCGACCGCGCGCTCAACCACATGTCGCGCAGCTTCCAGGGTGTGATGAACGACATATCCCGCATCCTGAAAGAGGTGTACCAGGCGCATTCCGTGGCGCTGGTGCCGGGCAGCGGCACCTACGGCATGGAAGCCGTGGCGCGGCAGTTTGCCACGGGCAAGCCGGTGCTGGTCATCCGCAACGGCTGGTTCAGCTACCGCTGGACGCAGATTTTCGACATGGGAAGCATCCCTTCCTCATCGACCGTGCTCAAGGCGCGCAAGACCAGCGCCGGCGCGCAGGCACCTTGGACGCCGCCGCCCATCGCCGAGGTGCAAGCGTCAATAGCCCGCGACAAACCCGCCGTCGTGTTCGCCCCGCATGTTGAAACCGCCTCCGGCATGATCCTGCCCGACGGCTACCTGCGCGCGGTGGCCGACGCCGCGCATGCGGTGGGCGGCCTGTTCGTGCTCGACTGCATCGCCTCGGGCGCGGTCTGGGTGGACATGAAGGCCACTGGTGTCGATGTGCTGATTTCCGCGCCGCAAAAAGGCTGGAGCAGCTCGCCCTGCTGCGCCATGGTCATGCTCAGCGAGCGCGCCAGGCTGGCTATCGACGGCACCGCCAGCACCAGCTTCGCCTGCGACCTGAAGAAGTGGCTGCAGATCATGGAAACCTATGAAAAAGGCGGCCACGCCTACCACGCGACCCTGCCGACCGACGCCCTGACGCGCCTTGCCGCCGCCATGAAGGAAACCCAGGCCTACGGCTTCGCCAGGGTGCGCGCCGAGCAGGAGGCGCTGGGCGCCCAGGTGCGCGAATTGTTTGAAAGCCGGGGCCTGCCCAGCGTGGCGGCCGAGGGCTTCAAGGCGCCCGGCGTGGTGGTCAGCTACACCACCGACCCGGCGATCCAGTCCGGCCGCAAGTTTCTCGATGAAGGCTTGCAGACCGCCGCCGGCGTGCCGCTGCAATGCGACGAAGGGCCGGATTTCATGACCTTTCGCGTCGGGCTGTTCGGGCTGGAGAAGTGGCACCAAGTGGGGCGGACGGTGGGGCAGCTGGCGGCGGCGCTCGACCGGATCGGGCTGGCGGCGCCCGTGGGCGAAGCGGTGACTGGCTGAGCGTAAGGTTGCTCTTCATCGCCCATTGCGGCGGTTGCCGGAGCGCCGCCGCCGACAGTCACGCAAACTCAGCAGCGGCCACTTGTGGCCAAAGGCGTCATTCGGTAAATCACTGTTCAGGTGTTTGACGGCGCCAGCGGCAACCGGACGGTGAGGCTGCTTCCTTGTCCGGGGCCTGCGCTGCGCGCGGACACCTGTCCGCCATGGATCTCGACAATCTTCTTCACCACAGCCAGACCCAGTCCCAGGCCGCCTTCTTGGTTGGAGGCCGCCCCCGGAGCTTGCACGAAAGGCTCGAACATGTCATCGATGGAGCCGGGCTCCATGCCGATGCCGTTGTCGCGCACGGTCACGCTGACTGTTCCCGGCTCCGTCAACTGAAGGCTCAACATCAGTTCTCCACCTGGATTGGTGTATTTCGCTGCGTTGTTCAACAGGTTGGCAAACACCTGTACCAGCCGAGTCCCATCACCGAGAACTTCTACCTGCCCGGGGCCAAGGTCCGAGCTGAGCCGATGCCCCTTCTTCGCAATCAAGGGGCCGCTTTGCTCAAGGGCTTGCTCCAGAACCTGCTGCAGCGCCACCCGTTGTGGGTTCTTGAGCATTTCACCCCGTATCCCTTCCGAAAGGTCCAGCAGATCGTTGGCCATGCGCGTCATTTGCGAAACCTGCCGCTCGATGACATCACTTGCCCAAAGCACCCGCTTTCCGTCATCCGGACAGCGCTTGAGAATTTGCTGGGCCGAATAAAGCGCGGACAGCGGATTTTTGATCTCGTGGCCGAGCGTGGTCATTGCATTGTCTTTTGCACGGTTGCTCGCGCGCAGCTGCCGCACCTTCTCTGCCAAGGCATATCGGGAGGCCCTCAAACGGCCGCCGATGGCGCCAATGCTCAGTCCGATGATGAAAAAAAGCACTGTCCGCCCAATATTCTCAGGCTGCAAGATTTCCTGAAGCCCGGCCCCGCGACCTATGAACAGGTAGGTGCCCACAGAGGTGCCCAACAAGGTGGCGAACAGCGCCGGGCCAAAGCCGCCGTAGAAGGCGGCCAGAACAACGGGCAGGGTGAGGATCAAGTACGGGCCTTGGTGCCCCAGAATGGGGTTGAGCAGGTAACGCAGCACAAGGCCGCCCACGACTGCAGCCAGGGCGAAAACGTAGTCGCGAGTCTGCGCGTGCACAGTGGCCTGCTCGGGCGGCAATATCAGCATCGATTCTCTTGATTTGGTTTTCTGCTTGAGATGCAGGGTCGGGCTTGCCTCTCAAGAGGCATGAGTCTAACTGAGCAGGCTGCTGCAAAGCGCTTTGTGCGACTGGCGAACGAGCGCTGTCGCTGCATTGCAGGTGACTATGATGCTATTGATTTCAAGCTGCGGTCCCAGTCTGAATTCTGTAAAAATCAGCATCATGAACCCTACCTCGATCCGCCCGCGCGGCGCCGCTCTCGCCGCTGGCAATGAGGCAGCTCTGAACGCATGACAGGCCCTTGCCCCTGTGGCCAAACCTTGCCCCATGCGTCCCAGCGACCAAGCCAGCCAAAAGCCAGCCCCTTGCCTTTTTCTGCCTGCTGCGGCCTTTACCTGGACGAGCATGCCGCCATGCCCGCCTCCGACGCCGAAGCCCTGATGCGCTCGCGCTACAGCGCCTTCGTGCTGCAGCGGGCGGATTATCTGCTCGCCACCTGGCATACCTCCACGCGCCCGGCCATGCTGGACTTTGCGCCCGGCGCGAAGTGGCTGGGGCTGGACGTGCGCTCTTATCAGGTGCTGGACCCCGACCATGCCGAGGTCGAGTTCGTCGCCCGCTGCCGCGAGGCGGGCCGCGCCACGCGCCTGCACGAGCGCAGCCGCTTCGTGCGCGAGGCCGGGCGCTGGTTTTACCTCGATGGCGACCAGTTTTAGGGTTAAATCGGCCTCTGGCGCAATCAGCGCCTGCGCAGGAAGCTATTAAAAAGTGAGTAAATGAAAATGAAATTCGAAGCGATCCTGTTCGACTGCGATGGCGTGCTGGTGGACAGCGAGCCGATCACCAACGGCGTGCTGCGCGACATGCTCGAAGAAAGCGGCTGGACGCTCACGCCTGCCGAATGCATGCAGCTTTTCATCGGCAAGCTGGTGCGCGACCAGAAGCCGCTGATCGAGGCGCGCACCGGCCGGCCGATGACCGACGCCTGGATGGCCGAGTTCTACGCCCGGCGCAACCGCGAACTGCAGGCCAGGCTGCACGCCATTCCCGGCGTGCATGAGGCCGTGGCCGCTGCCCACCGCGAAGCCAGCGGGCGCATTGCCTGCGCGTCGGGCGCCGACCGCTTCAAGGTGGAGATGCAGCTGGCCCAGGTCGGGCTGATGGACTGGTTTGCCGGCCGCATCTTCAGCGGCCACGAAATGCCGCGCTCCAAGCCGGCGCCCGATGTGTACCTGGCGGCGGCCGCGCACCTGGAGGTGCTTGGTGCCGATTGCCTGGTGATCGAGGACACCGTGACCGGCATCACCGCCGGCATCGGCGCCGGCGCCACCGTCTGGGCCTATTGCCCGCTGCCGGAACACGGCCCGGCGCTGCTGGCGGCGGGGGCCAGCCGCCTGTTCGTCCACATGGCCGAGCTGCCCGGCTTGCTGGCGGCGGCCTGAACCGCGCAGGCAGGCTGGCAGTCGCGGGCGAGCTGGGCCAGCCGCTCAGGATTCGTCATCCTGGTTGCCCCGGCCCCAGAAGCGCTCCATCGCCAGATAGGCATAAGACGCCGACCAGCCGATCAGCAGCAGGCCGTTGAGCGCCTCGACGCCGGCCAGCAGCCGGATCGGGCCGTTCGGGATCAGGTCGCCGAAGCCGAGCGACGAATAGGTTTCCGCTGAAAAATACAGGCAGTTCTCCAGCGACGAGCCGCCCAGGCCGCTCAGGCTGCCGACATCGAAAAGATGCACCAGGCCGAACAGCACGAAGCCGTACAGGGCGATTTCCAGCGCGTGGGCGACGAAGGCCGCGAAAATCACCACCAGCAGCTTGCTGCGGCCGGGAATGCGTAGCGCCGGCAGCCGCGTGTTCAGGCTGCTCAGGACCTCGAAATGCGCCAGCGTCGTCAGGGCGATCAACAGCAGGCAGGAAAAGATGACAAACAGCATGGGGCGCCTCGGGCGGGATGAATCGCTGGAGTCTAGAGCCAATCTGCCGGGCTTTGGTTCATCGCGTCCGGCAGATGCTTGCTCATGAATTCATAGCTGCTTGCGCATGCGCTACCTGCGCCAGAGGCCTGTTTGATGCTTGAAAGTTAGCTGCCCAAGTCGCCACGGCGCCTGAATCCGATTTGCTCCTTCCCCAGCGGGGGAGGGAGCCATCGAGAAAGCTGGGCAGCCACCTTGAAAGTGGTTTTTTGGTGGTTACGGCGCATCGCCCTGGCCACCGGCGTCCGGCGCCTTGCCGCCGCGCCTGAACTCGGCCGGCGTCTGGCCGGTCCAGGCCTTGAAGGCGCGCATGAAGCTTTTCTCGTTCAGAAAGCCCGCCGCCTCGGCCACCTGCTTGATCGGCCGGCGGGTGCGCAGCAGCAGCTCCAGCGCCCGCGCCCGCCGCACCTCGTCCTTCAGCGCCTGCAGCGATGCGCCTTCTTCCTTCAGCTGGCGGTGCAGGGTGCGCGGTGAGACATGGAGCAGCGCGGCCAGCGCGTCGGCGCCATGGGTTTGCGCCGGCTGCGCGCCCAGTGCCTGGCGCACCCGCTGCACCAGCAGCCGGTCGCGCCGGTAGGGCAGCACCGTCAGCGGCAGGGCGCGCTCCAGCATCTGCTGCAGGGCGCGCTCGTCGCGGCGCAGCGGCAGCGCCAAGTATCTGGCATCGAAGCGGATGGCCGCCGGCGGGCTGCCGAAAGCGGTCGGGCCCGAGAACAGCACGGCGTACACCTCGCGGTGCGCCGGCGCCGCAAACGCGAACTGCGCGCCCAGCAGCGGGATGCGCGAGTCGATCAGCCAGCAGGCCACGCCCAGGATATTGCGCAGCACCGACACCGTGCAGAACTCGCGCAGCTCGCCCAGGTCGCGCTGCTCGGTGAGGCAGAGCTGCGCCACGTCGCCGGCCACCGACAGCCTGAGCGCGATGTCGCCTGCGATCAGCCCGTGGTGACGGCACCAGCGCTTGAGCGCTACGCCCAGGCTGGGCGCGCTTAAGGAGGCCCGCGCCAGCATGCCGTAGCTGCCCCAGGGCAGGCGCCGGCTGAACCAGCCCAGCGCCTCGTCGTCCAGCTGCTTCATGGCCAGGCCCGAGATGCGTTCCATCTGCCAGGCGGTGATGCGCGCCGCCGGATCGCGCAGCGCCGACGGCGCGATGTGTGCTTGCGCCAGCGCGTCGGCCGGGCTCATGCCGCGCCGCTCAAAAGCCAGCACAATCGCCTGGACGAAGGCGATGGGCGTGACGGCCGGCGCGCTGACGGCAGGTGCTGCAACGGCGGCAGCGGTGGAAATGGCCGCAGAAGCTGAAGCGGGGGAGGGCAGGGAGGGCAGGTGGCGCATGGGGCAAGTCTGCCCTGGCGTGGCACGATTTGCAACCTTGGCGGCGCACGCTTGCTACCTGGCACAGGCCGCTTGCGCCATACTGTCGCCTGCTGCCTGGCCGGCAGCCGCAAGGAGACAAAACCATGAGCGCAGCATCATCGGCGGAAAATTCCGCATCACGTTCCGCGACAACGCTGTTCACCCGCAGCCATGCCCGTGGCGCCACCGACACGCCGCTGATCGAGCAGCCCATCGGCGAATTCTTCGACGCCATGGCCGCCCGGCAGCCCGACCATGAAGCGCTGGTCAGCGTGCACCAGCGCCGACGCTACACCTATGGCGAGCTGCGCCGCGAAACCGACCGGCTGGCCAGCGCGCTGCTCGGCCTGGGCCTCAAGCCCAGCGAGCGGGTCGGCATCTGGTCGCACAACAATGCCGAATGGGTGCTGCTGCAGCTGGCCACCGCCAAGGCCGGCCTGGTGCTGGTCAACATCAACCCGGCCTACCGGACCGCCGAGGTCGAATACGCGCTGAACAAGGTGGCTTGCCGGGCGCTGGTCGTCATGGCCCGGTTCAAGACCAGCGACTACCTGGGCATACTGCGCGAGCTGGCGCCCGAGTGGGCGCACGGGTTGCCGGGCCAGCTCGAATCCGCCAGGCTGCCGCACCTGCGCAGCGTGGTCTGGATTGACGAGGCCGGGCAGGGCGACGACCAGCCCGGATTGATGCGCTTTTCCAGCCTGCTGGCCGGCGGCAGTCCGGACGACGCCCGGCTGGCCGAAGTCGCCGCCACGCTCAAGGCGACCGACCCGATCAACATCCAGTTCACCAGCGGCACCACCGGTTTCCCCAAAGGCGCGACGCTGACGCACCGCAATATTTTGAACAACGGCTTTTTCATCGGCGAATGCATGCGGCTCACGCCCGCAGACCGGCTGTGCATTCCGGTGCCGCTCTACCACTGCTTTGGCATGGTGCTGGGCAACCTGGCCTGCCTGACGCACGGCGCCACCATCGTCTATCCGAATGACGGCTTCGACGCCCTGAGCGTGCTGCGGACCGTGCAGGACGAGCGCTGCACCGGCCTGCACGGCGTGCCGACGATGTTCATCGCCGAGCTGGACCATCCGCGCTTTGCCGAGTTCGACTTGTCCACCCTGCGCACCGGCATCATGGCCGGCTCGCCGTGCCCGACCGAGGTGATGAAGCGCGTGGTGAGCAGCATGAACCTGAGCCAGATCACGATTGCCTACGGCATGACTGAGACCAGCCCGGTCAGCTGCCAAAGCTCCATCGACACGCCGCTGGACAAGCGTGTCTCGACCGTCGGCCAGGTGCAGCCGCACCTGGAGGTCAAGATCATCGATCCGGAAAGCGGCAACATCGTGGCGCCCGGCATGTCGGGCGAGCTGTGCACCCGTGGCTATGCGGTGATGCACGGCTACTGGGACGACCCGGAGCGCACCGCCGAATCAATCGATGCCGACAGCTGGATGCACACCGGCGACTTGGCCACGATGGACGCCGAA
>JAQGNK010000129.1 GCA_028291905.1 Polaromonas sp. | reverse complement strand
GCCGCGTTGCTCATATCGACGCCGGCCAGGTAGGCATTGTTGAACTTGGTGCCTTCGAGCGTGGCGCTGTAGGCGCTGGCGCAGGCCGGCTTGTGGTAAGTGCTGCAGGCCTGGGCCTGGCAGCTGCCCGCGCTGGTGCTGAAGAAGCTGGCGTCACCGAAGTTGGCGCCGGCCATGTTCGTGCCGTACAGGTAGGCATTGCGCAGGAAGGCGCCGCTGAGGTTGGCGGCCGCATTGGTCAGGCTCGCGCTGGAGGGGGCGGCATTGAGCTGGGCTTCGCACAGGTTGGCCGCGTCCAGGTTGGCGTTGGGCAGCTGCGCGCCCTGCAGCGAGGCGTAGCGCAGGTCGGCACCGGAGAGGTTGGCCTGGGCCAGGTTTGCATTGTTCAGGATGGCGCCGGCAAATTTTCCATTGCTCAGATCGGCCCGCGCCAGGTTGGCGCCGGCCAGGTTGCACTGCTCGCACGACTTGCTGGAGACGAGGAACTGCACCGAGCCTGCAATGATCGACAGCGAAGCCGCCTTCCAGCCTGACGCGCCCCAGCCGCTGGCAATGCAGCCCAAGGCGTTGAGCTGCTGGCGCTCGCCTTGCTGTCGCATGCCTGAATAGACGGTGGCGGTGGTCTGGGCGCCGAGCTTCAGGGAGCCGTCGAAATTGCCAAGCCGTCCGCCGGCCATGATGCCCGGCAGGTCGTAGTTATCGACCACCATCGCCGCGCCGCTGCAGTCGCGGCTGTTGAAAAGCGCCACTTGGCCCAGCGCGGGCGCCGTTAGGCGCGCAAAGCCGTCAGGCCGGTAGCGCAGCACGGTGCGGTATTCGGGCAGCGCGCCGGCAATCTGGTCGGGCGTCAAGGGGCGCAGTCCGGTGAACAGCCTGGGCTCGACGCCGAGCGGGAATCCGAGCGGCGCGTCTGGCAGGGTGATGCCTTTTATGCCGGAAGCGCCTTTCAATCCAAAGGTGTTGGTTGCGGCCGAAAAACTGTCGATCCTGACGGGATGGGCGGCTGCAGGCCCTGAGTTGGCCTTCGTCATGACCATGGCGCTTTCACCGTAAAAAAGCGGGTAGAACCCCAGCAGCTCCGAGTTGCAGCCCCATGGAGCCCCGAGCAGCCTGGGCGTGCCAGCGGTGTCATCGATGCGCTCGAAAAAATTCATGCCATCGAACAGGTGTGTCGCCACGGTCAGGGCGTTGGCTCGTTGCTGCGTGAGCGTGGTAGGGGTGACGACGGCGGCAATGCTTCCATTGCAATCGGTGCCAGGGTGACGGCCCTCCTGACGCCAGGAGCCGGCCATCCCAAGAAAGCTGCTGCTTCTCACGCGTTGCGTGGTCGGGTCCAGAAAACTCGCCAGCACGCCCCAGTATTCCTTGGGGTTGCTCGCATCTTGCAGCAGTGGCGATGTGTTGGCGGGTTGCGTGACGGCCGGCGGGTCGGTGGGGCGCTGGCGCATGAAGAGCGTGCGGCCCGTGCCGCTGCCGCCGTAGGTGTAGCGAATCTGGTAGAGCCCCTGTTCAGCCGTGTAGGCCGCACAGGGGCCGCCGGCCCGCACCGTCAGCAATGGGGCGCCCTGGCCATCGAGCAGGTCCATGGTGTCGGCGCCGTCGTCCTGCGCCTCCATGCAAAATTGGTAGGCCTTGTTTTCCAGCCGCAGTGAAAACACTTCGGCGCGGGCCGGCGTCGAGGCAATCATCATCAGCTGGTGATCCCTGGCGAACAGGGCAGGATTGGCGCGGAGGTCTTGCGAGGTCAGGGTCGTGGCCGGCATCAGGGGCCTCGGGTAGCGCCAGCGGCCGTTTTCAAGTTCCACCGTCACGTTTTCGTAAACCTCCGCATCCATGTGCAGCCGGCTGATGGTGAGCGTGAGGAGTTGTGGAAAAAGCGCCAGGGCGGCCAGCGCGACCTGCGGTTGAAGCACCGCATCGGCAGGACTTGAAGCCGCGGCGGCGAGGCGCCAGGACAGCAGGTTGAAGGTGCCATCAGCCAAAAAACCAATACGCACATCGGCATACAGCAATTCGCCTGACTGGAGCAGCGGCAGCTCCAGCACGCCCTGGGCGGCATTGATCCGTGCCACGGCAACGCTGGCATTGCCAGGCTCGCCGGTCGCGACAGGAGAAGGCGCAGCGCCATCGCTGCCGCCACACGAACTGGCCAGCACCAGGCTAGCCGCCATCATCAAACCCGCAGCCCAACGTGCCATTTGTTGCTCTTTTTCGCTTAAATGCGAAAGTGTTACATAAATGACCGCAGACGCCTACCCTGCAGATTGACTGGGGGCGGGCTGGAATCCCCGGCTTATTTTTCTGCCGCTAGCGCCCGCAGCTTGTCTTTCTTGCTGGGGCGTTTTCCTTTGATGCCACCGGTCCCGGCCGGGTCAAGTGCGCTGGGCGCCTGCACCTCCACCGGCTCGAAGCCGGCCACCTGCTCGCGCGGCAGGCTCGATTTCTGGCGCTTTTCAATCAGCCTGAAATGCGCTTCGGTTGCCGCGCTGACAAAACTGATGGCGATGCCGGTTTCACCGGCCCGGCCGGTACGGCCGATGCGGTGTATGTAATCTACTGATGAACGAGGCAAATCATAGTTAACGACTGCCGGCAGCTGGGCAATGTCAAGGCCGCGCGCCGCCACATCGGTCGCCACCACCACCTGCACCGCCTTGAGCTTGAAATCCTGCAGCACCTGACTGCGCTTGCCCTGGCTCAGCTCGCCGTGAAAAGGCTCGGCCTGGATATCGGCCTTGCGCAGCTTGTCGGCGACGATCTCGGCGGCATGCTTGGTCGCCACGAAGACCAGCACCCGGTCCCATTTTTCGGTCTGCACCAGGTGGCGCAGCAGCTGGGTGCGGCTTCTGGGATCGACTTCGATGGCGCGCTGCACGATGTCGGGCTCGGCTTGCGGCGCGGCCTGCACTTCGATGCGCACCGGTTCATGCAGCATGCCGGCGGCCAGCGCCTCGATGGCCGGCGGGAAAGTGGCCGAGAAAAACAGGCTTTGCCGGCGCGCCGGCAGCAGCGCCAGCAGCCGGGCCAGCTCCTCGCCGAAACCCAGGTCGAGCAGCCGGTCGGCTTCATCGAGCACCAGGAGGCCGACGGCCGAAAGCGTCAGCGCGTTGTGCTCGATCAGGTCGATCAGCCGGCCCGGCGTGGCGACCATGATGTCGGCGCCGCCGCGCAGGTTCATCATCTGCGGGTTGATCGACACGCCCCCGAACACCACCGCCACCTTGAGGCGCTGCGGCAGGTGCTGCGCCAGGCTGACGATGGCTTCGCCCACCTGCGCCGCCAGCTCCCGTGTGGGCACCAGCACCAGGGCGCGAACGCGGCGGGGCGAGCCAGCGGGCGCTTCGGCCAGCTGGTGCAGCAGCGGCAGGGCGAAGGCGGCGGTCTTGCCCGAGCCGGTCTGCGCCGACGCCACGATGTCGCGCCCCTGCAGGACGGCCGGAATCGCTTCGGCCTGGATGGCGGTGGGCGCCGAGTAGCCTTTTTCAGTGATGGCACGCAGCAAGGCGGGCAGCAGGGCGGGCGAAAAGCCGAGTGAGGAAAATGGCATGAAGCGGTGCTCGGGAAAAAAGGGGAGAAAAGAAAGGCAAGTCCAGGCGCCGTGAATCCGCAAGGGGCCAGCGCCTACGAGGCAATTTTAAGCCCGGCACCCTGTGCAGCCTGCCGCATGCGGGCTGCACCGCAGCAGCCGCTGCGTTGCTGGCCGCGTGGGCTCGGTCTCATTTCATTTCACGAGGCATCGGAGCTGATGGGCTGATCCCGCCTGCAAGCTTGGCTTGTTGCCGCCGCCATGCGCGCGAAGGCGGGAATCGAGCGACCCGCACTCGCAGCGCTTCTGGCTTCCCGCCTTCGAGGGCATGACGCGGGAGACATCTAGAAGAAAACCGGCATCGGCATTGGCCAACTTTTGAAAGAGCACTGCAAATCATCAATCAGCTATTAAATTTATAGCTGGTTACGCAGGTTTCGCATGCGCTGCAGGCCTTTTTCTCTTCAATCTGCAACTTGCGCCCAGACCGATGGAGGTGTCGGAATCCTCTTACTTCCCGCGCCCGGTCCAGCCTACGAAGCCGCTGCCAGCGCTTCCTTATGGTGAATCAACCGAGTCACTTCAACAAAGGACACAGCATGCTGGCCATGAACTACCGAGGCCCCTACCGGGTTCGCGCGGAGCAGAAATCCGCGCCCTACATCGAGCATCCGAACGACGCCATCGTGCGGGTCAACCGGGCCTGCATCTGCGGCTCGGACCTGCACCTGTACCACGGGCTGGTGCCCGACACCCGCATCGGCACGACGTTCGGCCATGAGTTCACTGGCGTGGTCGAGGAGATCGGCTCGTCGGTCCAGAACCTCAAGGTGGGCGACCAGGTACTGGTGCCTTTCAATGTGTTCTGCGGCTCCTGCTATTTCTGCCAGCGAGAACTCTACGGCAATTGCCACAGCACCAACCCGCAGGCCAGCGCGGTCGGCGCCATCTACGGCTACTCCCACACGGCGGGCGGCTACGACGGCGGCCAGGCCGAATATGTGCGGGTGCCGATGGCCGATGTCGGCCCGACCGTGATTCCGCCCGACCTCGACCTGGACGATGCGGTGCTGCTGACCGACGCCTACCCGACCGGCTACCAGGCGGCCGAGATGGGCGACATCCAGGAGGGCGACACGGTGGTGGTGTTTGGCGCCGGGCCGGTCGGCATTTTTGCCGCCAAGTCGGCCTGGCTGCTGGGCGCGGGCCGGGTGATCGTGGTGGACCAGGTGGAGTACCGGCTAGAGTTCGTCAAGAAGTTCGCCCAGTGCGAAACCATCAATTTCAAGGAAGTCGATGACATGGCGCTGCACATCAAGAAGATGACCGACTGGCTGGGCGCCGATGTCTGCATCGACGCGGTGGGCTGCGAGGCGGCCGGCAACTTTGCCCAGTCGCTCACCGGCGTCAAGCTCAAGCTGCAGGCCGGCGCGGCGACGGTGCTGCACTGGTGCATCAACTCGGTCCGCAAGGGCGGCAATGTCTCCATCGTCGGCGTCTATGGCCCGACCTTCA
>JAQGNK010000123.1 GCA_028291905.1 Polaromonas sp. | reverse complement strand
CGTGTCCTTGCGCACCGGGCTGTACCTAGCGCAGGCTGGCGAATTCGGTTTTGTCCTGCTGTCGCTGGCGCAAGATGGAAAGTTGATTCCCCCTGTCCTAATGAACCCCATCCTGGCCAGCATGGTGCTGTCGATGCTGGCGACGCCCTTCATCATCATGTACAGCAACCGCATCGTGATGAAGCTGGTTTCGAGCGAATGGCTGCAGCAATCCCTGCAGATGACCACCATTGCCAGCAAGTCGATCAATGCCGACAAGCACGTCATCATTTGCGGCTACGGACGCTGCGGCCAGAACCTGAGCCGCATGCTTGAGCGCGAAGGCATCCCCTACATGGCGCTGGACCTGGACCCCGACCGGGTGCGGCAGGCGGCTGCCGCCGGCAATTCGGTGGTGTTTGGCGACGCGGTGCGGCTACAGGCGCTGATTGCCGCCGGGCTGTCCAGGGCCAGCGCCGTGGTGGTCACTTATCTGGACACCAGCAGCGCCTTGAAAGTGCTGGCCAATATCCGCAGCCACGCGCCCACCCTGCCGGTCATCATCCGCACGGTGGACGACCGAGACCTGGAAAAGCTCAAGGCAGGCGGCGCCACCGAAGTTGTGCCCGAAGCCATTGAAGGCAGCCTGATGCTGGCCAGCCATGCACTGGCGCTGGTGGGCGTTCCGATGCGGCGGGTGATCCGAGTGGTGCAGGATCAGCGCGACGAGCGCTACAACCTGCTGCGCGGCTACTTCCGGGGCGCTGACGACGATACGGCGGACGAACTGGACCAAGAGCGCCTGGCCACCGTGACGCTGGTAGCAGGGCTGAGTTCGGTCGGGCAGACCCTGGAAGAACTGGCGCTGCATACTCTGGGCGTGCGTGTCGTCAGCCTGCGCCGGGGCAATGGAAAACCGATCAAGGCCCATGAAGACACCAGTCTGGCAGATGGTGACACCCTGGTGATTTCAGGTAAACCAGAAGCGCTGGCCATGGCCGAGGAGAAACTTTTGCACGGCTGAAGGTTCAGACCGCCATGCACAGGCGAATATTCAACGCATCACTTTTGGCCGCACCCTGGCTGGCGCAAGCGCAAACTGATCTGGTGCCAGAGCGTCTGCGCGCAGGAGCCTGCGCCGTCATGCTGCGTCATGCACAGACTGATCCAGGCATTGGCGATCCGCCGGGGTTCAGCCTGGAGCAATGCAGTACCCAGCGCAATCTCAGCCAGGCGGGACGCCTGCAGGCCAAACGAATCGGCCAGTGGTTTGAAGCCCAGGGCCTGCGGCCAGGCGCGGTGAAATCCAGCGCCTGGTGCCGCTGCAAAGACACGGCCGATCTTGCCTTTGGACGTCATAGCGTCTGGCCGGCATTGAATTCCTTTTTTGAAAGCCCTACCGCCAGCGACAACCAGACAGAAGATTTACGGTCTGCACTGGTACGCATTCCAGGCAGGAAGTTTGAGGTCTGGGTCACACACCAGGTCAACATGACAGCACTGACCGGGGAAAGCATCATGATGGGCGAAGCGGTGATTCTTGATTCATCTGGAAAAATCTTTGCCCGAATGAATTTCGACTGAAGACAAGTCCCCGCTTCAGGATCCAGCACGCCTTCATCGGCAGGAGCAGGCTGTGCAAATTCTTTTTAGGCTCTCCCTAACCATACTCTGCAATCGTCAAATCTTGGAACCCGGTGCGCCTGCATTCACATAGGGGATTCGGCGCAACCCATGCCTTTGAGCACCAATCGGCAACTCAAGCCAGGTAGTGGTGTGCCCTTCGGACAAAATGAACTCTCTAACCCAGTCAATTTTTTAAGCAAGCATAAACTTTGATACAAAGTGTCACGGGCTTGATGATAATATTTCAGAGCTTGGGCAATAAATCCGCAACTGCCCACAAGGCCATGCGGCAAACATGAGGTATCGTCACATGTCTTTTTTCAGCTGGTTTTCCAGTAAAGCCCTTCAAACCCAACATGCAGGAAAGAGTGGTTATAAATCGCAACGCGCGCAGTCCGTGCGAACCCTGTCCCAGGGTGCTGGCCAAGAAGGCAAGCACCACGGTGACCGGGAGCATCTGTATGAGGCTATTCGGGAGGCAATGACCCGTGCGGGCATCTTGTCGGCAAGCTATAAATTCAAGGTTCTGGCCCTTGACCAGCAACCCAGCAGTTTTTTGGTGATGATCGATCTAACGAAGACTGCCGGTGACACCACCATTGAACCGAGAGAGATGGAAACACTGATTGCCGAGAGTGCCAAAGTTCGTCATGGCATCAATGTCCATGCGGTGTATTGGCGGCTTAATGGACCGGCTGCCGTGAACAAACAGGCCTTGCCGTTTGCCAGCGCTGTACCGGCACCGCCAGTTCAGTCCATGAAAAAGAAAGAGATTGCTCCGGAGCTGCATGAGCCCATTCAGGCCGATGAAGTCCTGGCATTTCAACGCGCCTTGCTTGCCGCTTCAGCGCATGGCGCGCCGGCTTCAATCGACAGGAACGCCAAGATTCCCCGCAGTGGCTTGCGCTCTTCAGCGCACCCTATGGATTTTCAAGATACCGAGGTGGCCGTGCAGTCAACTTTCTACCCCGCGCTGAGCAGCACCCAGTACGGGGACCTTAATTGAAGGGTCCTGGAACAGCCATAAAAGGCTTCGGAAGTAAGGGGGTCTGTCGCCACCATTGGAAAAGCTTTCTCCAGTTTGAAGAAGAAACGTCATGGCCCTTGCACCAAGCGCCTGTTCCGAGCCTGGAGCCGGTGATGCTGCGGGACGTGCCGGCAAAAAAGCGCTGAAACCCATGCACTGGGCGCGAACTGGTCAGCGGCCTGATGGCATGACAAGATACGGTGCCCCAGGAGACACCATGGCCATCAAGCTGCATTTGCTACCCATCGCCTCGTCGCCGCCCCCGCAAGACGCACAGCGCATCGAGGCAAAAGCACCATGAAGATACGCATCATCGGCGGCGGCCCGGCGGGCCTTTTCTATGCCTATCTGATGAAGCGCGACAACCCAGCGCACGACATCCGCGTCTTCGAGCGCGACCCGGAAGACGCCACCTACGGCTGGGGCGTGGTGTTTTCAGATATTGCCCTGTCCTTCGTGCGCGACATCGCACCCGAGCTCTACGAGGCCATGACGCACAGGCAGGTGGTCTTCGATGAAATGGCGGTGGTGCATGCCGGCCAGAAGGTCACGCTGGCGCACAACACGTTTCACCGCATGGCGCGCATCGATCTGCTCAAGGCCCTGCATGCGCAGTGCCGCAAGGTGGGCGTTGAGCTGGTCTTCGCATGCAAGGTCGAAGACCCGGCCGAGCTGGGCGAATGCGACTTGGTCGTGGCCTCCGATGGCGCCAACAGCCCGACCCGCAGCCGCTACCAGGCGCATTTTCAGCCCCAGCTCGATGTGCGGCCCAACCTGCTGGCCTGGTATGGCACCACGCGGCTGTTTGCGGCCCTGTCGCTGATATTCAGGCAAGGCGACGAAGGCCTGGCGATTGCCCACGCCTACCAGTACAGCCCGACCCACAGCACCTTCCTGGTCGAGGTGGACCCGGCCACCTACCAGCGTTCCGGGCTGGGCGCGATGAGCGAGGCGCAAAGCCTGTCCTGGTGCGAAAAAGTCTTCGCCGAGGATTTGCAGGGCGTGCCCCTGCTCTCCAACAAGTCGAGCTGGTTTCGCTACACCATCGTGACAAACGCCCGCTGGCACCACGGAAACCTGGTGCTGATCGGCGATGCCTTGCGCACCGGTCATCCCTCCGTCGGCTCGGGCACGCGCCTGGCGATGCAGGACTCGATTGCCCTGTTCCAGGCGTACAAGACCTGCGGGAGCGACGTGCCGCAGTTGCTGGCCGAGTTCGTCAAAATCCGGCGCCCTGGCTCCGACGCCTTGCAGCAAGCGGCCATCAAAAGCACCGAGTGGTATGAAAACCTGGCGCCCAAGATGCAGCTGGACCCGATTTCATTCGCCTACGACTACCTGACGCGCAGCGGCCGGGTCAGCCATGCCGAGGTGCGGCGGCGCGACCCAGAGTTGGCGGCTGCGTATGAGAAGCTTCATCCCGGCCTGGACGTGGCTTGAGCGGCTGATGCTGAACGGCGCGCAGCCTGCGTCCGGCGCGCTGCCAACCAATCGTTTTGCTATGATTTAAATAGCTGATTGCGCATGTATTTAGTCGCCCCTGCAAAATGGCTGCAACCCGCATGAATGCTAGGTTTTCAGGGTAATTGCGGTAGTGCCAAACTCTCAGAAAGCTCAAAATATAGCTTGAGAAACTGAGAGTTTTCGCAGGTGTTT
>JAQGNK010000119.1 GCA_028291905.1 Polaromonas sp. | reverse complement strand
GCCATGGTGGCCCGCATGGCCAGCGCGTTTCACGACAAGCGCTATGAAGACGGGCTGACGCAGGCGCTGGAGGAAACCTCGGCGGTGCTGATGGCGCATTTTGCCCACGCCGACGGCGTCAGCAGCCAGTCCAACGAACTGCCCGACACGCCGCTGCTGCAGTAACGCTGCTGCGGTTTGTCTGCCGGCACTATGATTTTCATAGCTGCCTGCGCAGGCGACATCTGCGCCAGGCAGCTATTTCATTGGATGCGCTGGCGGCCCCAGACCACAGAGCGGATTCACCCTGGCCTGCCCTCGTGGCATGCAAGACGACCGGTAGCCTTACGCTCCTTAATTCATAGCTTACAGCGCAGACTTTACCTGCGCCAGAGGCCTGTTTGAGGCTTGAAATTTGTTGGTCGATTCAAACCGATGCACTACAAATGTAATTTGCTAATGCGAAATAAATCGTTCACCTAAAGCGGCAGCACTTCTAAAGTCCCCTACTTTGAACAACGTGCATCCCAGTGGCGCACATGCAAAAGGGGGAACGATGGCGGCAGTGTTACCTACAGCGGATCTGGCAGCCCATGCACGGCCCCAGGATTTCGAGATTCTTTCCCTGGCCGAGTCGCTGGGCGCGCAAGTGGTGGGCCTGGACCTGAGCCAGCCGCTCAATGCGCAGGATTTCGCCCGCATTCACCGCGCGCATCTGGACCACCATGTGCTGGTGTTTCGCGATCAGCGCATCACGCCGCAGCAGCAGGTTGATTTCAGCCGCCGCTTCGGGCCGCTGCAGATCCATGTGCTGAAAAATTTTCTGCTCGCGGGCAATCCGGAGATTCTGGTCGTGTCGAACATCCTGGAAAACGGCCAGCCCATCGGCCTGGGCGACGCCGGGCATTTCTGGCATTCCGACCTGTCGTACAAAGAAGCGCCCAGCCTGGGCTCCTTGCTGCACGCGCAGGAGCTGCCTGCCGAAGGCGGCGACACCCTGTTTGCAAACCAGCACACGGCGTACGACGCGCTGCCCGAAGCGTTGAAAGAACGCATTGCGCCGCTGAAAGCGGAGCACACCTATCTGGCCAAGTACGAGGAACTGCGGGCGCGCAGCCCCTGGCGGCCCAAGCTCACGGACGAGCAGGTCAAGGAAGTTCAGGCGGTCATACATCCCGTCGTCAGGACGCATCCCGAAACCGGCCGCAAGGCCCTGTTTGTCAGCGAGCACTTCACCACGCGCATTGTTGGGCTTGCAGAGGACGAGAGCCAGGCCTTGCTGGAAGAGTTGTTTGCGTTGAGTGAGAAACCGGAGCATCTCTACCGGCATGCATGGCTGCCGCACGACATGGTGTTCTGGGACAACCGCTCGGTCATGCACCTGGCCGCAGGCACGCCCGACCATCTGCGGCGAAAGCTCTACCGCACGACGGTCGAAGGCGATACGCCATTCTGAATTTTTGGATTTTTGACCGGTTATCGAAGGAAAACATGTTTGCATCGAAACGACTTTCGCGCCGCCTGACAGTCATGGCGGCGGCCGCCGGCCTGCTGGCGGGCAGCCTCGGCCTGGCCGGCACAGTGCATGCCGAAGGCAAGATCAGCATCGCCCAGCAGTTCGGCATTGGCTACCTGATCCTGGACGTGGTGCAGGACCAAAAGCTCATCGAGAAACACGGCAAGGCCCAGGGGCTCGATATTCAGGTCGAATGGAGCCAGATCTCGGGCGCCACCGCAATGAACGAAGCCCTGCTGGCCGGCGCGCTCGATGTGGTGTCGGCCGGCGTGCCGCCCATGCTCACGATGTGGGACCGCACACGCGGCAAGCAGAACGTCAAGGCGGTCGCCGCGCTCGGCGCGCTGCCCAACTACCTGCTGTCGAACAACCCGGCGGTCAAGACACTCAGGGACCTGAGCGAAAAAGACCGCATCGCGGTGCCGGCCGCAGGCGTCAGCTTTCAGTCGCGCACGCTGCAGATCGAAACCGCGCGGCTGTTCGGAAAAGACGACTTCAAGCGCTATGACACGCTCTCGGTCAGCTTGCCGCATCCGGAGGCTACGACGGCCTTGATTTCCGGCGGCTCCGAGATCAACACCCATTTTTCGAGTGCGCCGTTCTACTACCAGGCGCTGGCCGCCAACAAGAATGTGCACAAGGTCATCAGCTCCTACGACATCATGGGCGGCCCGGCGACCTTCAACGTGCTCTACACCACGCAGAAATTCCACGACGCCAACCCGAAGACCTACAAGGCCTTTTACAGCGCACTGGCCGAGGCGGCGCAATTCATCAAGGCCGACAAGGCCAAGGCTGCGGACACCTTTATCCGGGTGCAGAAATCGAAGCTGTCGCCCGAGCTCGTGCGCAAGATCATCGAAGACCCGGAAAACGACTTCACCGTGACGCCGCTGCGCACCTTCGTCTATGCCGACGAATTGCAAAAACTCGGCGTCATCAAGAACAAGGCAGCGTCGTGGAAGGATTACTTCTTTGACGAGGCGCACAGCCAGCCGGGGAGCTGATTTGATGAAAAAACAGGCTCTGGCGCATGATCTTCTTGCGCAGCCAGCTATTGAAAACATAGCGCATTGCCGATACAGGGGACATCTCGAATGAGTGCGAGCTTCAGCCCCGCGCGCAGTGCAGCCGGCTTTTCACCCCTTGCGGCGCCGGCCAATGGCGCCCAAGCAGCAGCCGCCCACAGCGCCGCACCGCCGGCGGCCGAGCCGCCTTTGCTCCAGGTCGATGGCGTCAGCCTTGAATACCGCAGCCCCGAGCGGGTGGTGCGCGCCACGCACCAGGTGAGCTTCGATGTGTACGAAGCCGACCGCTTCGTGCTGCTGGGCGCGTCGGGTTGCGGCAAGTCCTCGCTGCTCAAGGCCGTTGCGGGTTTCATCACGCCGTCCGAAGGCGAGATTCGGCTGGCCGGCAAGGCTGTCCACCAGCCTGGGCCGGACCGCATCGTGGTGTTCCAGGAGTTCGACCAGCTGCCCCCCTGGAAGACGGTCAAGCAGAACGTCATGTTCCCGCTGCTGGCTTCCGGCACCCTGGGCCGGCGCGAAGCGGCCGAGCGGGCGCTGCACTACCTGAACAAGGTCGGCCTGGCGGGTTTTGCCGACGCCTATCCGCACACCCTGTCGGGCGGCATGAAACAGCGCGTGGCGATTGCGCGTGCGCTGGCCATGCAGCCGCGGGTGCTGCTCATGGACGAGCCGTTTGCCGCGCTCGATGCGCTCACGCGCCGCAAGATGCAGGAAGAGCTACTGGCGCTGTGGGACGAGGTGCGCTTCACGCTGCTGTTCGTCACCCATTCCATCGAGGAAGCGCTGGTGGTGGGCAACCGCATCGCCTTGCTCTCGCCCCACCCTGGCCGCATGCGCGCCGAGATCAACAGCCACGCTTTTGGCTTCAAGAGCCTGGGCAGCGATGAATTCCAGTCCACCGCACGGCGCATCCATGAACTGCTGTTCGACGAAACGCCGCAGGGCGCCGCGCTGGCCCCAACCGCCGCGCGCAAGAAGGCGGCATGAGCGCGCTTAATCCCCCCGTCCGGCCCGAGTACGAGCAGCCGCTGGCGCCCTTGAGCGATGTGGTCCTTGAGCGCGTGCTGCCCTGGCGCACCCGCCTGTGGCAGCAGGCGTGGCTGCGCAAGAGCCTGATCCTGGTCGTGCTGGCGCTGATCTGGGAGGCGGCTGCGCGTTACCAGGACAACGACTTGCTGCTGCCGACCTTCCTGCAGACCGCGCGCGCCCTGGCCGAAGGCCTGGCCAGCGGCGAACTGATCGACAAGACGCGAATCTCCATGGCCGTGCTGCTCAAGGGCTACCTGGGCGGGGTGCTGGCGGCTTTCCTGCTGACCACGCTGGCCGTGTCCACGCAAATCGGCCGCGATCTGCTGTCCACGCTGACCTCGATGTTCAACCCGCTGCCGGCCATTGCCCCGCTGCCGGCCATTGCCCTGCTGTGGTTCGGACTGGGCCAGGGCAGCCTGGTGTTCGTGCTGATCCATTCGGTGCTGTG
>JAQGNK010000080.1 GCA_028291905.1 Polaromonas sp. | reverse complement strand
TCAGCCGACAAAGCGAGACTTTGAAATCGAACTCCGCGCCCAGCACAGTGACGGAAACTATCTTTGGATTTTGGATAAGGGCGCGGTGGTTGCGCGCGCTGCCGATGGGACGCCCCTGCGCGTCAGTGGTACCCATTTGGATATCACCGCGCGAAAGGAAGCCGCTGAGAAAATGCACAGGCTTGCCTTTTACGACGTGCTCACCGGCTTGCCCAATCGGTTTTTGTTGCTGGACCGTTTATCCGAGGCCGTGATTGACGCGGGGCATGCATCCAAGATCGGCGCACTGCTGTTTATCGACCTTGATAACTTCAAGCAGGTCAACGACGCACGCGGCCATCTGGTCGGCGACATCCTGCTTCAGCACGTTGCACAGCGGCTCGCTACCGCTATGGCGCCGCGGCATACGGTCGCGCGACTAGGCGGTGACGAATTTGTGGTGCTAGCAAATCCCACAAGCGACGATCTTGACACGGGCAGATTGGCCGCACAACAGATGGCAGAGCAAATGCAGGAAGCGCTGAGGGCACCATTCAGCGTTGACGGCGTGATGTATCACATCGGAGGCAGCATTGGGGTAACGCTTTTCCCCAAGCTGGGCGACACCTTAGACAACTTGATCCGAGAAGCTGACACTGCCATGTATTGGTCAAAAGCCAAGGGTAGGCACGGTAATATCGCCTTCTACGAAACTGCCATGCAAGTCGAGGCTGAACGGAAGCTGTCTATGGAGCATGACTTGCAGAAAGCTGTGGCGGCTCAAGGATTTGACTTGTACATTGAATCGAAAGTGGACCGCCACGAACAGGAGATCGGTGGCGAACTGTTGCTTCGGTGGACGCACCCGGTTCATGGCGCTATCGGCCCCACGCAATTTATTCCGGTTGCCGAAGCCTGTGGTCAGATTATTCCGCTAGGCAACTGGGTCATCGAACAGGCTTGCCAGGCGCTCGTGCAATTACAGGCAGTGGGTTGTGAGCGCACGCTGTCTGTCAATGTCAGCCCGCGCCAGTTACTGCAGGAGGGTTTTGTCAGTCAGGTCCGTGACACCCTCGGGCGCACCGGGGCACTCGCCAGCCAGTTGATCTTTGAAGTCACTGAAGGCTTATTTATTGAAAACTGGGAAGTGACAGTCCCCAGCATGACGGAACTGGTGGCCATGGGTATCCGGTTTTCCATTGATGATTTCGGTACGGGCTACTCCAGCCTGGCTTACCTGCAGCGACTGCCAATTCATGAAATAAAAATTGACCGCAGTTTCTTAAAAAATATTCCCGGCGATGCTGGCAACCAAGCGATCGTGCAGGCAATTCTGGCCGTCGCGCGCCATCTCCAGTTGCATGTCGTCGCCGAAGGCGTGGAAACACGCACTCAATTGGATTTTCTCGTATCTAGCGAGTGCGCGTGCATGCAGGGATATTTGTTCGGCGGAGCCACACCGTTGAGTGCTTGGCTGTCCAGTATTGAACGCGTTCAGCAAGCACATGCGTCTCGCAAGAGACACTAAGGCGGCTGTTAGCGCACCAATACCGCCTGATGGCGAACCGGGGCTTTCGGCCCAAAGCAACCGTCATATCAAAGCTGAAATACTGCCGTCGATCTTAGCGTGCATGTCACGAGATAGCCATGCTCGCCCAGCATGAGCATTATCTCGGCACCGGATCAACCGATGGAAATGGGAGAAGACAATTCCCATGGGCTTATCGCCATCCCATCCCCGTCCAACGCTCCGTTAGGCATGGCCACGTCCGGGAAATATGAGTGACCGCTTTTGGCTCACTACTGCTGATGCCGAAAAACCCAGTTCGACCTAGGCTCATGGAATGGTCGCCCCTTCCCGAAACGGCATCAAAGTGCCAAAGTGGAAATTGCGACGATCCACTAACCGAAAGGGGCGACAAAATGCAGATTACAACAGTCGGGCTTGATCTGGCAAAGAACGTGAGCCAGCTGCATGCAGTCAATCAGCACGGCAAGGCGGTCCTCAAGAAGTCATTGAAGCGCAACCAGGTATTGCCGTTCTTCGCCAATCTAACGCCGTGCCTGATCGGCATAGAAGCGTGCAGCAGTGCCCATTACTGGGCGAGGAAACTGCAGACAATGGGCCATACGGTCCGGTTGATGGCACCGCAGTTTGTGAAGCCTTACGTCAAGACGAACAAAAACGACTCTGCCGACGCTGAGGCCATCTGCGAAGCGGTGGCTAGACCGAACATGCGGTTCGTACCGGTCAAGGATATAGAGCAACAGGCGGTGTTGTCCGTGCACCGGGCACGCCAAGGATTCGTCAAGGCGCGTACCGCCCAGGCCAATCAGATTCGTGGACTGCTGGGCGAGTACGGCATCATCCTGCCACAAGGGATGACTCGCCTTACCCAAGACTTGCCCGCTACTTTGGAAGATGTCAGTGATGATTTGCCAGCCGTGTTCCGCCAGTTGGTGCAGCGCCTGCTTGAGCATTTGAAGGAGCTCGATCGCCAGGTCATTGAACTGGAACAGCAGATCCAGCTCTGGCATCGGGAAAGCGCCACCAGCCAAAAACTGG